>JALHLL010000319.1 GCA_022844575.1 bacterium | reverse complement strand
AGCTTTATCGAAAGGGTTGGATATTGATGATTTTGCACCGAGACTTTCATTCTTCTGGGGTATCGGGATGAATTTCTTTATGGAAATAGCGAAAATGAGGGCAGCCCGATTTTTATGGGCTGAATTATTAAGTAAGTTTTCACCGAAAAACCCTAAGTCAATGGCATTAAGAACCCATTGCCAAACTTCCGGGTGGTCATTATCCGCTCAAGATGCTTATAATAATATTATCAGAACTACCATCGAAGCTCTAGCTGCCGTGCTTGGCGGAACACAATCATTACATACGAATTCATTTGATGAAGCATTGGGGTTGCCGACAGATTTTTCGGCAAGAATTGCAAGAAATACTCAGTTAATTATTGCTGAAGAAAGTCATGTAACGGAAGTTGTCGATCCTATGGGTGGCTCTTATTATGTAGAATCATTAACCGATTCGCTTATAAAGGAAGCACGTACTCTTATTGAAGAAGTCGAAACAATGGGCGGCATGACAAAGGCTATTCAAGCAGGTCTGCCAAAAATGAAAGTTGAGGAATCGGCAGCGAGAAGGCAGGCGGCAATAGATTCGGGTACGGAAACTATTGTGGGGGTCAATAAATATAAACCGACTAATGAACAGCCGATTGAAGTATTGGATATAGACAACACTGCAGTGCGCGAGCAACAGGTTAAACGTTTGCAAGAAATAAAAGAATCTCGCAATAAAGAATCCGTGAAAGAAAAACTATTACAATTAACCAACTTTGCAAAAACCGGTTCGGGTAATTTATTAGCTGCCGCCATTGATGCCGCAAGAGAACGCGCAACTGTCGGGGAAATCTCCGATGCTATGGGAGAGGTATTCACGCGCTATGAGGGGAGTTCATTATCGGTGACAGGTGTGTATGGAGCACATTATGCAAACGATGAGTTTGATGAAGTAGTACGTTTATCAGAAGAGTTTGCGAAAGAATATGGCAGAAGACCACGAATATTTGTTGCTAAGTTAGGACAAGATGGGCATGATAGGGGTGCTCATGTTATCGCTACTGCATTCGCTGATTTGGGATTTGATGTGGATATAGGACCCTTGTTCCAAACACCTGAAGAAGCCGCTATGATGGCAATTGACAGCGATGTTCATGTTGTTGGAGTTTCGAGTCAGGCAGCAGGACACAAAACGCTTATTCCATTATTGATTGAAGAACTTGAAAAACGAGAATCCGGTGATATAATAGTTGTTGCCGGTGGTGTAATTCCTCCGAAGGACTTTGAATATTTGTATGAAAAAGGTGTAAAGGAAATTTTCGGGCCGGGAACAAATATTGTGGAAGCTGCTAAAAAGATTATTACACTTATTCGTGAAAAACATCCTGATCCATTAGCTATTTAGGCATTTGAATAATGTTAAAAAGTATTATCGTTACTTTATCTGTTTTCATTAGTTCGATTTTTATAGTATTCTCAAAAAAAAATCCGGAGTTAATACTTTTATATAATCCTGACTTGAAGAAAAACTATACTTATGAACTGAAACAATCAATGGTTCAAGAATTGTCGGATATGAATATTGTATCGCAAGTGGTTATATCGGCCGATGCGGAGTTGAAAGGAAAAAAGGATAATTCCATTATAAGTATTGAAGGCAAATATCCTGTATTGAAAACTACGATTGCCGGTATGGAGATGGCTAATGTAAGAGATACGACAATTGAAACCCGTAATAATGAAGGACTGAACGATAAATTGGTGATTACTAATATTGGTGAGAAAATAGAATATACTCGCTCCAATGAAGGTGGAATTGACGATTCAAATATTGACCCTGTAAAGCTCGGTAAAACACTCTTTTATGGTTGTTCACCTTTTTTTATTCAGTTTCCTGAAAAAAAACTGATAAAAGGCGATTCATGGGAAACTGTAATGACGGGTCTTGCGCCGAATATGAATTCTTCGTTTAATTTATCTGATCAGAAAACAAAGTTAACATATACGTATATAGGAACAAAAGATACGCTTGGAAAAAAATGTGTTGTCATAAAGTGTAAAAGTACAGATTTTACAATAAACAGTGAGATTACACAGATGGGCATGGATTTACAAATGGAAGGAGAGGGAATTGTTAAAGGTACATATTATTATGATGAGAAAGATTGTATGCCCGTACTTTGTTCAATGACAGTTGAGACCGACATGCGTGTAGCAATGAAAGGACAAGAGGCAAGTATATCTGCACTTAATATTACTTTCAGCGTTTATTTAAAAAGGAAGGAAATACGGAAATGAAATATCTTTTTTTTGCTTTTGTAGTGATTTTATGTATAATAAATGCGGAGTTTGTTTACGCACAAATACCGAATCGTCCGTCACATAATTTACCTGATTCTGTAAAAAATAAACAGTACTGTTTTTATTACGATTTCAAAATAGGTGACACACTTATTTATCATGCAGCATCACTTGATAGTATTGTCTATGAAACCGATCAGCCGATTGTTTCAAAAGAGAGAACTGAAACAT
>JALHLL010000318.1 GCA_022844575.1 bacterium | reverse complement strand
AAAGGAATTTTTCATGGCGTATTCCATGTCCAGATGGATGCGTTCATCTAACGACATATCTTTTTGCCCGCGTTTTGTAACTTGCCACAAACCAGTGATGCCTGCCGGGGCAATAAATCGCCAGGCAATCTGATCTTTGGTAAGCCGTTCTGCTTCATAGAGTGGCAATGGTCGATTGCCGACCAAAGACATATCACCTTTTAGAACATTAAATAATTGCGGTAATTCATCCAGGCTGGAATTCCGCAAAAATAGTCCGAACGCGGTAACCCTTGGATCATCTTTGATTTTAAAGAAAACCGCTTCTTCGCTACCCTCTGCATATTGATTGAGATGGGTAAGGTTTTTTAACTCCTTATCAGCTCCGGCTCGCATGGAACGAAATTTATAGAAGTCGAAAATTTTATAGCCGGAACCTGCCCGTTTGGAAATGTAAAAAATAGGCCCCTTTGACTCTAATTTGATAATCAATGCAATTAATAAAAGTATTGGCGAAAGAAGAATAATAGCAAACAAGGAAAGAAGAATGTCTGAGGCTCTTTTCAGCCTCCAAATCTTAACCGATTGCATCGGTTGATTTTTATTTATCTCGTAGGGTTTTTCTTTTCGGGTGTTCTTGTAGGCTTTTATCTTCTTAATAAACAGGAGCCTTTTTTTCATAGATTCAGAAAGAGCACCGAAAAGGTAATCGTCAACTTTTAACTGAATGGCTTTTTCTTTGGCTGCAACATCATACTTCTCAGTATACAGAATAAATGGGATCTCATGTTTTTTGAGTAATTCCGCCAATTTATCCATCTGCTGAATAACAGCATTTGATTCGATAAAAACTGCATCAGGTTCCAACGTTCCGTTCAATATGCCTAACGACAGCTCATCGAGTTGGAGGGAAGTAATAAGCCAGTGATCCTGGGTATATTCAACGGGCTTATAATCTTTGTTGCCTACAAAAACTATATGATTAGAGATACCGGGATTAATCGCTGTTTGAAAATTTTTCACAATAATATCACTATCAATTTTCATCGATCTATTACAAGGGGGTTATCAAGCCTTTTGAATGTATTCTCAATTTCTTCAATTAGTAACTGAGGTTCAAAAGGTTTTATTAAATAGTTACTCGCGCCTAAGGCAAGACATCGTTTTCTTTTCTCTGGTTCGTCTGAGGCAGATAGCATGATTACCGGAATATCTCTTAAAATACCGCTGGAACGGATATTTTCGAGCAATTCAATCCCATCCAAGGTTGGCATGTTTATATCGGAAATGATAAGATTAGGCATATTTCCATCGGAAAGCCAGGAAAGACCCTCAAGGCCGTTTTTCATAATAATGGGTTCGTACTTACCCACTAAGATCTTTTCCAATAACCAACATAGGGGTTCATCATCCTCTATTATAAGTATCTTTTTCAAAGGCACTCGATTTAAAGCCAAAAACCAGTTTTCCATTCCCATATTCCTTTAAAAACATGGAAATTTGAAGGTTTTACCCTACAGCCCCTTATGTTCCGATCTAATACATGGGTTAAATCGAAACAGGGTAGGCAACTTACTAAATACTTCGTGTGATTTCAATGATTTAATACACTTTCAAGGTTACTAGTTGGATATAACCAAGAGGTTAATCCTGTTTGAATATTGTGTTACCTGATAATGCCGGTTTGCAAACCGTTGAATGATAGTTGGGAACAGGATTGAGCTCACCACGTTCTTAATAAAAATTATTTTAATTAGACCGGGTTATTCCTTTCTTGAACGATTTAATAGACTTATAATCCATTTGAGGTTCTTCCAATGGACGGCAAAAGGTATGTTGCTGGTTGTTTCTCTAAAACTTATCTCATGAAGCTAATATTGTCCGTTGCGTTTATCCTTGCTGTAAGTTCCTTGTCTGCACAAACCGCTGTTAAAGCGATTGAAGATAAATCCTTAACCTTGCAGGAGCGCTATGAAGTATTGAAGTCAGGGTCTCAGACTTATCAGGACTATAAAGTAATAAAAGGAGTTATTCTGGACAGTTTCTGGAGGATCAACATGGACTCCATTAACAAACAACACGGCCAAATGAGACTTGCCAATAGCCGGATAGATTCTTTGCACAACGAGTTAAAAATTATTCAAAAGGAATTAGTGGACCAGAAAGCCTCCGTGGAAGAAATTGTATACGATAGTACTCATATTTCCGTATTAGGAATTCCATTCGGCAAAGGAACATTTCTCGTTTTGGTTGCCACCCTGCTTGCCAGCTTACTTGTCTTTCTAGGAATCATCATGGGGCGGATGAAGATTTTGAATGCTGGTATGAAAGAGAAGGCACTGATCGCCCATACAATCACCCAGGAATTTGAGGACTACAAACGCAAAGCACTCGACAAGCAGACCAAGCTATCCCGTGAACTTCAAAATGAAAGGAATAAATCGATGGAACGCGGGCAAAAGTTAATTTGATTTCAGATTCTGGTTGCCTGCCGCGAAACCAACTTCCATTGTTTCTTTTGCCT
>JALHLL010000317.1 GCA_022844575.1 bacterium | reverse complement strand
CGCTCTTCCGATCTAACAGCCGAATTAGTATTAATCGGTTCTGAAACACCCCATGCTTCTGATATGTCCTCAAAGCTCAGATCGCCCTTATTCCTGAACATAAAATTACTCACTTTCACTTGCGGGTATTTCTTCACCACTTCATCTATACCCTTTTTTGTCGAAAAATCATGATTGCTATTATCACCGAATCTGTTTACATCCCTATCCATTATATCATGAGCAAGGCCATTCGTTACATAAATATCTTTGTAACCGTCATTATCAAAGTCGGCAAACCAAGTTGTCCAACTCCACTCAGTATCTGCAACCCCTGATAAATAAGCTATATCGGAGAAAGTCCCATTACCTCTGTTTAAATGTAAAACGTTTTTTACAACCTGCGACGAATCGAAGGTCGGGCTAAAAACGGGAATAATTCCGAACTGTGTATTTCGACGTTCCGAAGCACGTGGTAACATATCCACTACAAATATGTCAAGCAATCCGTCATTATTAAAATCCGACACATCATTGCCCATACTAAAGTAGCTGCAATGCGGTAATGCTTTTGATGCTTCGTCCTTAAATGTACCGTCCTTTTGATTGATATATAACAAATCTCTTTGCTCGAAATCCTGCGAAACGAAAATATCCGTCCACCCATCATTGTTAATATCAGCCGCTGTAGCATTTAACCCATACCCTTTATCCTTAATACCTATTTCTGATGAAATTTCACTAAAAGTGTTGTCGCCATTATTTCTGAAAAATCTGTCTTGGTCACCACCATGCTTAAATCCTTCTTTTATTTTTCCGTTCAAAACCAAATACATATCCAAATCGCCATCTCTGTCATAATCAAAAAATGTAGCTTGAATGCTATTACCCACCCAATCCAATCCATATTCTTTCGATCGTTCCGTAAAAGTGCCGTTTTGATTATTGATATATAGTCGATTTGCCGAATAGCCATATTTGCTCACATAGATATCATTCCATCCGTCGGCATTAATATCTACGATTGTCACTCCGAATGACATACCACTCGTATCAATTCCTTGAAGGCCGGATGTAATATCCTTAAACTGAAAATTACCCTGATTTAGAAATACTTTGTTTTTTACATAAGCACCGGTGAAGACTAAATCCACAAGTCCATCATTATTCAAATCGCCGGCAGCCATACCTCCGCCTGTAATCACGAACATAATATCTTTCCCTGCAAAAAAAGAAGGCAATGGTACTCTATTAATAAAACCTAAACCTGTAACGGAAGCCGGTACGCTCGTAAAAAGGGGCTCGGTAGCTGCAAACGTTTTTACAGAAAAGAATAAAGATGCCACAATAAGATAAAGTGCCTTTTTCATAATAGAGAGAATGGTGAGATTCGGAACAAGAA
The DNA here is from genome assembly GCA_022844575.1 of bacterium. Lineage (GTDB taxonomy): Bacteria > Bacteroidota > Ignavibacteria > Kapaibacteriales > UBA961 > UBA2353. Next base: position 1,127 of record JALHLL010000317.1, on the reverse strand, counting down.
CTGTTTTTTTGATCCGGGATTCCGTACCTAAAGGGTTTCAACAATGCTTCTTACAAAGTTTTCGGCAGATTGCAGCGTATCGGTCAATATATCGTTAACAATTACCAAATCAAATTCATCACACATTTCCATTTCCATTGCAGCGCGTTCCAAACGCATAGCTATTTGCTCATCGGATTCCGTTCTTCGAGAACGAAGACGATGTTCCAACTCGCTCATACTTGGCGGTGTAATAAATATCAATACCGTATCTTCCGGAAAAGCTCGCCTAAGGGATAAAGCACCTTTCACATCAACATCAAACACCATACTGGCACCGTTCGTCAATGCCTGTTGCACCGTAGAACGTAATGTACCGTAAAGATTGCCGAAAATTTCTTCGTATTCCAGCAAATCGCCCTGATCAATTCTACTCTCGAACTCTTCTCTCGTAAGAAAGTAGTAATCCTTACCGTGAACTTCGCCCGGACGTATATGTCTGGTAGTTGCCGAGACAGAAAAACGTAAATGAGGAAATGTGGAAAATAAATGCCGCGCAACTGTTGTTTTCCCCCCTCCGCTTGGTGCGGAAAGTACAATCAGTTGTTTACCAGTATGTATAAGTTTCATCGGGAGTGTCCGTTTATTCAATATTCTGAACCTGCTCCCGCAGTTTTTCCAATTCCTCTTTCATTCCAACAACAATATGTGCGATTTCCGCATCATTTGCTTTCGAACCGATTGTATTGACTTCCCTATGCATCTCTTGCAATAGAAAATTCAACTTTCTTCCGGCATCGGCGCTTTTCATCGTTTCATGGAAGAATTTGATATGGCTGCGTAAACGCACACACTCTTCCGATATGTCCAATTTGTCGGCTAATAGAACAATCTCCATTTGCAGACGTTGTTCGTCGATTTCATCACTCTCAAAAAGTTGCGCTATTCTTTGACGCAAACGTTCTCGCTCATCGGGAACACGTTTGGTAGCACGATTTTCAACATTCACCAACGATTCTTCGATGGATTTTACCCTTTTATTCAAATCATTCAAAAGTTCCTTACCCTCATTTTTTCTCATCGTATCTATATCGCGTAAGGCATTCTGCAATGCTTTATTAACAACTTTCCATTCCGCTTCCGATACA
>JALHLL010000316.1 GCA_022844575.1 bacterium | reverse complement strand
GACATTCCGGCTGCCGATTCCAAGGTTCTTTTTTCAACCAAATCACGAACAGCGGCGATATCACGATACAGTATTCTATCGGTTTCAGCAAAGGGAACAACAGAACGGATTGATGCCATTACCTTCTCTAAACGTACACTTGTTTTTAATGGGCGATGAAACTCTATTGCCTGCGCGCCACATAAAAATTCTATTGCTATAACCGAGATTGAATTATTGACAACTTTCCATGCCTTCTGTGCCGAAATACTTCCCATAGAATTATGGTCTTCTTGATTGCCGCTTGTCGGAATGGAATCGACACTTGCAGGATGGCATAATACTTTGTTTTCAGATACTATGGATGCTGAATTATACTGTGCAATCATCATACCCGATTGAACTCCACCTTTGGTCGTTAAAAAACGTGGTAAACCGCAGCTTAACGACCCATTTACCATTCTTTCTGTACGTCTCTCCGAAATATTTGCCAATTCGGCGCAAGCAATAGCCAGAAAGTCGAGAGCAAGAGCTAATGGTTGGCCGTGAAAATTACCTCCCTCTATCGGTTCACCTGTTTCGGCGAATATTAAGGGATTATCGTTGGCAGAATTAAGTTCGGTCGCAATAACTCCTTCAACATAATCGATAGCATCGCGTGAAGCACCATGTACTTGTGGCATACAGCGTAGTGAATAGGCGTCTTGCACTCTATTATCATTCTCAAGATGTGAGTTACGTATTTGGCTGTTCTGTAGTAACGTTCGCAAATGATAGGCGGAGGTCAACTGACCCTTAAAGCCCCTCAGTTTGTGAATTCGCTCATCGAATGCTTTATCCGTACCACGCAAAGCATCGGTGGTTAATGCTCCGGCAATATCCGCATTATCGGCTAATTGCTGCGCCCGATATACTGCAAAAGCTCCGTAAGCACACATCATTTGCGTTCCGTTAATAAGCGCGAGCCCTTCTTTTGCTTGTAAGCGAACGGGTTCGATGCCATGCCTTCTGAAAGCATCGGCTGAATCTTCCGTTGTACCGTTTTCCGTTAACACTTCACCTTTGCCTATAAGCGACAGAGCTATATGAGAAAGTTGAGCCAAATCGCCGCTACTGCCTACGGAACCCTGGGAGGGTATAGCCGGAACGATACCGGCATTAAACATTGCTATTAGGGATTGAACGGTTGATAATCGTATGCCTGAATGTCCCTTGGCAAGGGCATTAACGCGAAGTATCATCATCGCACGAACAATATAATCCGGCAATAAATCACCCGTACCGACACTATGCGATAGGATTAGGTTTTCCTGCAAATCTTCCAATTCATGCGGTTCGATAATTACATTGGCAAACTCACCGAAACCTGTCGTAATACCATATACAACTCGATGTTCGGAAACCCAAGCATCAACTACTTCACGAGAGCGTAGTATAGCTGAACGAGCATCGTCCGTTAAAGCAATGCGCGATGAATAGTCAGTTGAAGTTTCAATAAGATTATGTATTGTGAGCGAATTGCCGTCAAGATGGAGAGTCATACGATAGTATAAAAGAGAAACATTGAATAGATAAAGCAAAATTAGCGTATTTGATAGAGTAATGAGGAAAGATGAAACATTTGGACTTCTATATAATGTCGATTAGAAAAGAAAAGTGTAAGTAAGCTGTAAACCTATTATGTGTAAATGTTGAAGATATACAGCATTTGTTTCCGGTTGCAAAGTTCTATGATGATTTTCCCTGATGAACTTTAGTAGGATACTTCTTTATAATGTATGTTGTAAAAAATTAAAAAGTCTTATGAGGAAAAATATTTTGTTGTTTCAAAAGAAACTATTAAATTGCAATTAAGCTCAGTTACAATGTAAATCCGTACAAAGCCTATATAGGGTTCGCAGTATAATGTATGTTGTAAAAAATTAAAAAGTCTTATGAGGAAAAATATTTTGTTGTTTCAAAAGAAACTATTAAATTACAATTAGGTTCAGATACAATGTAAATCAGTACAAAGTCCGTATAGGGCTCGCAGTATATGAATATTGGTTTCGCAGTTGAAAAATATTAAGTTCAGATACAATGTAAATCAGTACAAAGTCCGTATAGGGGCTCGCAGTATATGAATATTGGTTTCGCAGTTGAAAAATATTAAGCTCAGATACGATGTAAATCCGTACAAAGTCCGTATAGGGGCTCGCAGTATATGAATATTGGTTTCGCAGTTGAAAAATATTAAAAAGAAATTAGTTTATGTGGATTAGATAATAATTCTTCGTTTAAAGTTTTTGAAGTTTTTGTTATTTAATAGTAGATAATAATTGTTGTTACTTTACTTAACCTATTGTTTAGTAATATGTTAGAGTTTGCTGAATAGGAGTAAAGAATATTATGAGTATGATAATATTATAATTATCTATTTCAATATTTTGAATTATTTTTAAGTGCTGTTTGTAATCTCTGGAAGATGTATAACATATTTATTAATTGTTTTTGATTTGATACTTGTGCTTGATGTGTAATTTGTTGCGGTTAGTGTAATG
>JALHLL010000315.1 GCA_022844575.1 bacterium | reverse complement strand
CATTGAGCTCCGCTTGTAAATGTTTGATTTTATTCTGGACTTGGAGGAGGAAAAGGGTTTCTTGTGCTTCTAATGGCTCAACTTCTGAAGTTGGATTATTTAAGAGCTTTGAGGAGGAAAGGGAATGGGCTGAAGAAGTCGAACGTTTCAAGGGTGATAGGGACAAAAGAGATTCTGTGTTGGTTTGCAGGAGGGCTAACTGGGCGGCAAGCTCTTCAGCAGACATGGGGTAAGACTGCTGATCAAATCAAATCAAAAATAATGGCATTTTATTATTTGCTGCATAGATAGCAATTAAATAATAGTGAAAAGACAAGATTTTAAAATAAATCATCCAAATCATCAACCAAATCATCATAATTGTAATTATTTTCATCCATACCAGCAATATCTAGCTTAAATCTCAAAATACAGCCAATACCTCCAAAGCCCTTAACAAATTGATTTCCCTCTTGACTTTTATCAGTGACAAATTCAAGGGTAGCACCAAATTCATTGTAGTGTTGAGCAAACCATTCGAGTAAAGGGATTTTGTCGATGCATTCTAATTCTTGCTCATAACCTGATTCCATAAAATGAGATCTATCCTTTTCTTGCTCTTTTGTCAAATGAATGACTTTTTCAGCTAATGTAATTGGGTTTCTAAGTTGATATCTCGTCATATCTAAGTTCTCAAATACAATCAACGTCTCTGCAGCACCACCACTGAGAGCCATCAAGGTATCATTGATACCAAAACAGTATCGCCCTGTGTCAAGAGCAATTTCATCAAAAAATTTGCCTAAAAGTTTCTTTTCTTGAACAAACTTGACATTTTGAAGGGCTTCTCCAGCCAATTCAATGGCTTGATTGAATCCATTTTCTCCACCATAAGAAACATCAACGACTTTAATAACTTTGGCAGCTAAACGAGGATCAAACATATCACTGTTCTTTAAATCTGTCTTGAAATCACCAGAGCCTGCCAGAACTAAACCAGCAACATTTGGACGATCGTTAGTAATGAAAAATTGGACAGCCAATTCCGTACATTTCCGCACATAATTGTGACGCTTTTCTAGACGCAAACGGGAGAAACGGAGGGCAGACTGACCACCACGACCGTGTTTCTTTGGTAAATCCACACTTTGTTTGTGTAGAATTTCTCTTGTATTACCAGAGACAGCTCCATACAATACACCGTTACCGTCCATGACGATGAAACCAAAGCGTAAATCAGATTCTAATAATTCTGAGAGGGCTTCAGTATGAAATTTGTTGTCACAAAGATAAAGTGAAGTGTTTATGGGTTTAAATGGCTCAAAATCTATATTGACCAATTTTTCTTTTCCTTCATCTGTCAGCACTGTTCCACAGAAAATAACAAGGCCATTTGGAGGAACTGACGCATTAATAAACTAAAAATTTACCTTTTGAATATAATTTCAACTTTTGTAAAGTGGACGTAATAGCTCCTTGGACAGACTGTCTGTTGACACGACTTTTAATATTCGCTGCAGCTCCATTTTCATCAATAAGTTGTTTACTGATACGCGAAATTTGGTCTTTTGGAGGAATAATTAAAGAAATCATAGAAGTGCCATTACCACGGGCAGCTTCAAGACCTTTAATGAGTTTTTTCATCTTCCATAGTTCAACGTTGGCTTCTGAATTTCCTTCTGTCATATCAGGTTACAGGGGCCAAAAATAGGCACAATTGCAGTTTTATTCAGAAGCGCCCGAAATAACCTTCTTTTTCCAACATCAAAATGACTTCGTTGACAGAATTGTCAATAGATGTGGTGGATAAATCGAATTTAAATTTTGCTATTTTTGATTCTTCAAATGGTTGATCAATAGATGACATTTCCTTTTGATTTGCACTCGCCATCTTTGCGTGTATAGATGATGTATCTTTGCTTTTGCAGTATTCTAGCGGTGTATTCACGTGTATTATAAAACATTGGCCATATTTTTCGATTGCTGCTTTAATCATTTTCCTTTGGTTTTCTGTTGAGAGGGACACTGTGGATATGACTGCACCACCAGCTTTGACAATTTGACTAGCAACAAACATAATATTTTTAAGATTAGCATTCCTCTCATCAGCGCTCATGGTAATATTGGAGATATCATTGGGATCATATTCTTCGTCATCTATTATCTTATTGCCGAGCAAGAGGGTCACTGATCTTGCAGATTGCTGCCCCAATACAGCTTGAATGGCATGTGCTAGACTATGAGCACCAGATTTATAATAACCTGTAATAAAGAGGGCAAAACCTTGCAGAGCGCGCGGTGGATTTGTTTCTCTCAGAATGGATACAACTTGAGAATATGAGAACCAATCTGGAATGGATGCACCTGTTTTTAATCTATTTCGCAATTCTAATGAACATTAAAAACAAAAAATAATTACCTGTTCCAGAAATGTTTAGTGTTTTTATATTATCGGTGATTTCATTTTCAGGCAAGTACTGATCCAAATCTGGACAGTACGACACCATATTGAATGGGACAATTTCAATTCCAATCTCCTTTTGATATTTCA
>JALHLL010000314.1 GCA_022844575.1 bacterium | reverse complement strand
ATTAGGTATATACGACATACCTCCCGATATACCCAGAGGAAACTCAAAAGCATCCAAACTACCTTTAACAGTAGTCCACACTTCCAAAGGGACGGGTTCTTGAGCAAAAGAACGGTATGTAGTACAAGCAATCAGCACCGCAATAAAGAGCAAAGTTTTCATAAAATCCTCACAACTAAAAGAATGAAATATATGTACACTGTTATACTCACAACACTTGGTTTTTGTTCCATTTTTTACACATTCAACCAAAAACTAAGAAAGGGCGCATTACTACTCACCTCTCAACAAGATGCAGCCAAGCATCAGCACAAGAGAACCGAATAGAATACACCTCGACATCAAGGCGTATCTCTATCTCTTCCCAACATACTGAATATGTACTAACTATATGCACTTTCTTGTATCCTTTTCAAAGTAAGGACAGAAGAAGGGGCAGAATGCTTAGTGTTGTATATAGATACTTTTATCTGTCATTTGTTTCCCATCGGTTAAGCGTAGGATATATGTACCGGAAGGGAATGTATCGGTATTTAAGCTATCGGTACGCCGCAGATGAACGGAAAGATACCAACGCTGCCCACCTATAGGTGTTTCATTCAATTTATATCTGCCATAACCACGATTGGGAGACATGTTTTTTAAGACTAAACCCGAACCGTTTATTTTTACTTTGCCAAGCGGTTTATTCGGGGTCGCCGTATCAAGTTGGCTGATGGAAGTATTACGCCAAAGCCACCCGAATACCGCTCCCGAACTATCATAGTGATAGGGGCGGAAATCATTCGTCAGCAAGGATGTTATTTCAGCATCGTATCGGTAACCAGCTCCGCTTAAAATTCCCTTATCTTCAAGAATAGTACCCATTCCGTTTTTTGTACCGACATAATTGGAAGGCGAACCCGTACCATGTGTCATATTCGCACCGATATAATTATCGAAAGAGGAATCATTTGCACCCCATTGCCAGCCCAAAACGGGGCGTATAAAACTATGGCTGCTATCATGAAACGGTGCGGTATAACTGCCCCAATTAAACGACATCGGAACAGGGTCGGTAGTTTGAGAAAAAACCGAAACCGCGAAAAATAGGCACAATACACCCAAGAAAAGAATATTTTTCATTGTTTTTTTCTGTCTATTAGTGGTTAATTATTATTAAACGGTCGGTAGTGTTTTTCCCATTACTTAGACGTAAGGTATATGTTCCCGAAACTATATCGGATGTGTTAAATTCTATGGTAGAATTACCTGTTAATATTTCTCCCTCAAAAATTGTACGAATTAGCTTACCATCATGTGAGTATAAGGTTAATATATATATATCAGGAAATTTTATACTTACGGGTACTGCTAAAGTATTATTACTTGGTAAAGGATAGGGTTCGGATATACTTACCGCTACAAATTCTTTGGTATTTGAAAGTGTATTTTTTCCCTTTACTATTGCAAATGTATTTCCGATTGAGTTATTTGAAAACAAACAAGCTATATCATGTATGCCGTCATTGTTAATATCATTTATAGAATAAGCATTTGTCAAACGACCTCTTGATAAAATTGATTCTGTATCAAAAGTACTCTTTACAATAGGAATACCATTGTCATCAATAGAGATAAATAAAGTTTTCCAATCACCATCTTGCCTTATTATATCTTCACGGTTATCACCATCAATACTGTGTTTTAATACTTCACCAATTAACACCAAAGGGTCAATTTTAGTATTTGTAACGGATATTTTATCCTCCGTTAAATCAATCATGACACTATAAGAATTAAACTTCTTCGTATCCTTATCGGGTACTGTGTTAAAAGAAGCATAATAAAATATCTTAGGGGAATGCTCACTATTATATAATAATCCTGCATCATTAACAGGTAACCAATTTAATGGCGTTTTTGTTTGTATTGCATCCTCAATTTCTGACCATTTAGGGTCTTTGTATTCATCAATTTGTGTCGCTATAACGGCGGTACTATCTTCGGTGATTTTGTTAAATTCCAAAGAATATAGTCGTAGCATTGTTTTTTTCGGTTGCCAGATTGTTGTATATGTTCCTTGTATCCAACCCTTGCAATGAGTAAGTAATCGCCATTTACCTTGTTTGTTCTTGTAAATAGCTTTAGGCCACTCTAAAATCGCCATATCCGAAGTAGCAATGGCGTGCGGACTTATTACTGTGGAGGTCTGAAATTTCTTTAGTGTGGTATTACCGAACACAAAATGAGCCATTGATTTTTCCGAAACTTCCGTATTACCATAATAATAAATATCATCGCAATTATCATTATTTAATTTCGCATAACCTATATAATTGTTTCCCTTTATTTGATACACTGTATTTGTATCGGGTTCATCTCGTTCCGTACCTAAATACAGTTTAGTGCCATTAAAGAAATCCCTTTTTCCGTCACCGTTTATATCAGGTGTTGCATAAGGACAAAAGCCGAATGGCCATGTAAATTGATTGAGTGTATCGGATTCATCGCGATTATACCATGTTTCCATTCTATCTGCCTTATCATCCCA
>JALHLL010000313.1 GCA_022844575.1 bacterium | reverse complement strand
GACGCTCTTCCGATCTACGCTTTTTTATTAGTGATAATCAATCACGATTTCTGTTACTTATACGTTAATACTTCTTCGTAATCTTTTCCGGAAGCCGACAATCAATGAATGACTTAGAACAACTCTATCAGCAGGTAATACTCGATCATAATAAAAGTCCGCATAATTATGGCCATTTGCCTTCATGCAATCGTACAGCCGACGGAATGAATCCGCTTTGTGGTGACCATATAACGGTTGAATTGGAATTGAACGGCGATATAATAAAAGATGTACACTTTACGGGTTCGGGCTGTGCCATTTCCAAATCATCCGCCTCTATTATGACAACTATTGTGAAGGGTAAAACAATGGAGGAAGCGGATAGAATGTTTGAACAATTCCACCATCTTGTTACCGATGATACGATTGATGTCAGTGATGAGGGATTAGGTAAAATGGCAGTGTTTGCCGGAGTTAAGGAATTCCCAGCAAGAGTGAAATGTGCAAGTTTAGCATGGCATACACTTCACGCTGCACTCCATGGCGAGAATGAAATATCAACAGAAAGTTGAATATGAAAAATTTTCTAAGCAATCTTTTAAAAACTGTTACCGACGATAAACCGGAACAAGAAACGGCGGAAACATATTTTCCGCTTGACGTAACGGGTGCACAAAAAAAGGTAATTCCTGCCGAGCAAAGTGCTGAATTGACAATGAAGGATAAGGCGATTCAGGCGATTAAAACGGTCTATGACCCTGAAATTCCGATAGATATTTATGAACTCGGATTGATATACGATGTAAAGGTCAATGAGAATAATGATATAGCAGTATTGATGACATTAACCTCACCCGGTTGTTTTGCAGCAGGGCAAATACCGGGCGAGGTCGAAAAAGCCATTGCTGCCGTTGAAGGGGTTAATAAGGTATATGTGGAATTGACGTTCGAACCGCCATGGGATAAAACACTGATGAGCGAAGCAGCGCAGTTGGAACTCGGTTTCTGGTAAAATTTTATAATGAAAACTTTTGTTGATAATTAACGATATACTATGGCAGCACAATTTTATACTCTTACCATAACGAATGTTCGTCAGGAAACACCAAATGCCGTTTCCATCACATTCGATGTTCCTTCTGCATTACAAGAGGAGTTTGCGTATAAACATGGTCAGTACTTAACAATTCGTGTACATATAGGCGATAAACATTTTAATCGTGCTTATTCGCTGTGTAGTAGCCCCGTTCTTAATGAACCGCATACGATTACGGTAAAAAATAAAGAGAGCGGTTTTATTTCCGGTTTCATTCACTCCACTGCCAAAACAGGGCAAACGATGGAAGTGATGAAGCCGATGGGTAACTTTACTCGTGAACTTAATCCCGATTCGCAGAATGTGTATGCGCTTTTTGGCGGTGGTAGCGGAATAACTCCACTTTTTTCCATATTAAAAAGCATACTTGCCGTAGAAAAAAACAGCAGAGTGGTTCTGTTCTATGGTAATATTGATGAAGAAAATGTGATTTTCAGAAAAGAACTTGATGAATTGCTGGAAAAGGAAAGTAAACGGCTGACGATTATTCATACTTTGGATGTACCCGGCAAAACTCTTAAAGCTATTACGGGTCGTTTGGATAAACAACAATGTCTAAATCTCTTGAATGAGTATTTAGGCAATGATGTTCTCCGTACTCAATATTTTGTTTGCGGCCCGCCGCAGATGATGAAACAAGTGGAGGAGACACTTCATGCTGCAAATGTTTCCTCGGGTAATATTCACCGTGAGTTTTTTTCAACTCCGACGGAAGCAACTCCGGCAGATGTTCAGACAACCGAAATTGTTGCGGATGAACCGAAAGAAAGAACTGTAACGGTTCGTTTATATGGGCGTGAGGAATCGATTACGGTAAGACCGAATGAAACCATTCTGGAATCTGCTATACGTAATGACCTTGACCCACCTTATGCTTGCCAAATAGCGGCATGCTGTACTTGCCGTGCGAAAGTGGTGCGGGGCAATGTGCACATGGATAGTCGTGAAGCGTTGACCGATGAGGAAATGGAAGAAGGATATGTACTCACATGTCAGTCACATCCTCTTACCGATGATGTAATGGTTGATTATGATCAGTAAATATCTTCTGATATTTGATATAGTAAAACGGCTGTCGATTATTCGACAGCCGTTTTTTTTGCTTTACAGAAATGGGTATTATGAAGTCAGTTTATTAAATTCTTTATCCGTTTAATAATTTCCTTTTATTATTATCATTTAATTTACCCTTTTGCTGCGGTGTACCTACATTTACTTGCAGAGCCAATTCTTTTAATATTTCCGTTAAATTATTTAATTCAGTAATATTTCTTGCTATATCCATTACTGTAGTAGCTGACTCGGCGGAAATAGAGGAAATTGTGGAAACATTTTTTGCTATATTTTCACTTGTTCGTGATTGTTCCTGACTCGAAGCGGCAATTTGTCCAATTAAATTGTGCATCTGATGTGCGCTATCTACAACTTGGTTCAATGCCACTCCCGCGCTATCGGCGAGTACAATTCCTTC
>JALHLL010000312.1 GCA_022844575.1 bacterium | reverse complement strand
CTTTGCTGGCAGGATTGTAATAAAGTATGGAAGCGGGAGGAAGCTTATTGATAGTGGTATAAAATGTTTCTTCCGGCCGTTCAGGATTATCAACATAGCCGATCGTAAGAAAATTAAAAAGTAATTGGAGATTAGCCTGCTTTTCAATTCCGGCCGCCCAGATCGCTTTCATTTCAGAGGCAAAAATGAAACCCTGTCCATCAAAAAAATAGTAGAAAGGTTTTTCTCCAAAACGGTCGCGGGCTGCAAATAATTCCTTTAGTTCCTCATCCCAGATCGCAAAGGCAAACATGCCGTCAAAATGATCCACACATTCGTCTTCCCAATGATCATAGGCAGCAAGAATAACTTCTGTATCGGATTGGGTTTTGAATGAATAGCCTTTCTTTCCGAGTTCTTCTCTTAATTCTTTATAATTATAAATTTCCCCGTTATGAATGATCGTGTAACGGTTCCTGAAATGCATGGGTTGTGAAGCGTCATCACTCAGATCCAGTATGGAAAGCCGGCGGTGGCCTAATAAAACCCCGCCACCGGGGTTGCTCCAATGACCGGCACCATCGGGTCCGCGGTGAGAAAGTGCATCAGTCATCCTGAGCAGTTGTTCCTGGTTAAAACGGGAGTTACCTGTATGTATGATTCCGGCTATACCGCACATACTGTAAATATCTGAATAATGTGCAGTATTGTAAGAGGAAACCGGGGATTAAAAGCTGAAGGGCAGTCTTACCTCTGTATCATCCCAGGCCATGAGTAAGTCGGCACCAGTATTAGTTTTTTCAAACAGCATCGTAAAATACTCAGCCCGCTGGATTGTTTTTATTGCAGCCACATCAATACGGGCCACATCTTTTGACACATCCTGCTTAAGTCCCCAGCAATCAATATTTGAATTTAAAACGATCGTCCATTTATCAATTTGCGGGATACAATACATGATATAACGACCTGCGGGTATCTTTTTATCACTAACAGTAGCGGCTTTGAACAGTTGAAGTTCAGTTGCTTCATTGGCACCCAGGCGCCAGGGCTCTCCATATTTTAATACCGCTTCAAAGAGCCTTCTGCCCTGTAAATGCGGTCGGCTGTAAATAACCCTTGCTAATGGTAACGGATCAGCCTGTCCCACCATTTTCAGTTTGGGATAATCAACCGGGAAATAACACATATCCATTGGAGATACATCAACTGCCACATATGAATTCAGGGATGTTACAGGGTTTGTTTTAGGCAATGTATCTGTACCGGCAACCGTTGATGGTTTTGTTTCCGTTGGAGCCTTTTTCTCTTCCGAATTGCAGGCAACAACGGATAACAGTAAAAGGAAGCTGCAAAAAAGTGATGAGGTCATTTTCATAATAAACGTTTAAAGAGTAACCGGTAATACCACTTTAATCGTATCCCAGGCTATCACCAGGTTCATCCCGGTAGTTGATTTTTCAAAGGTCATTGCCATCGACTCAACGACTTCCTGCATTTTTTGTACCGGCAGGTCTATTCGTACAATATCTTTTTTCATATCATACTTGAACTGGCCCCAGGTATCTGTTTCTTTATTGATAATGATGGTCCAGCTGCTTTCATTAATGATGGCATACATCGTATAGCGGCCTTTATTGATCTTCTTTCCGCCAATCTTTACGGGTTTGAAAAATTCGATCTCAGTTGCTTCATTGGCACCCAGCCTCCATACTTTTCCGTATTCCACCAGCCCTCCAAAAATAGTCCTTCCTTCCTTTTTTGGGCGGCTGTATATAACCCTTGCGGCCAGGGGTTCGGTAGCTTTGTCCTGTATTTTCAATACCGGGTAATTAGCGGGGTAATAGCTGATATCAACCGGGGATTTATCAACGGGAGGCAGGCTGCTTTGTTGCGCCAGTAAAGCAATAAACGAAACCAGGAGAAGGGTAGTAAGACAGATAATTTTTTTCATCATGCTGTTCTTTTTCATATACGGTCAAGGAATAAGATAGTTACAAAAATAGCTGATTTGCGGATTGTGCAGTTCCCGTTTATGGATTCATTCCTGTTCACTTACCAGCAGGTTGAACTGCCGGCGGGCGAAAGGCTGAAGATCTGCCCAGAATTGACGATAGCAGCCGGATAAAAGTTGGTAGTGCTCCTCAAAGAGACGGAAGGCCGTGTCACTTTCGGTAAGATAGGCTGCCCGGCGAACCACGCCGCCCAGGCTTTTTTCGATACCCCATTTTTCCCGGTAATTAAAAAGCCAGTTCTGTTCTTTCATATAGGGAAACATCCGGCTGAAAGGTTCGGGGAACCAATGGGTGTACTCATCAAGCATGGTGTATACCTGTGCTGAAAAATTCAGTAATGAATTGCCGGGAAATTCCCGGTCATCTGTGGCAAGAAAATGATCATAGACCACATCCACGAAGGCACCGCTGTATAAACGGTAGTGGGGTCTGAATACTTCTTTTGCTGTTTTGGTGGCCGGGTGATCGTCTGTATATGTATCAATGGCCCGGTGCAGGGTAATACCTTTTTGAATACCTGCCGGGTAATCAAATTTCTTTTTCCCTTTCACATAATCACTGATCAT
>JALHLL010000311.1 GCA_022844575.1 bacterium | reverse complement strand
ATTTCTCATTTTTATCACTTAAGTCACTATCATTATACGCTGGTGACTTGACAGAGTGCATAAGATTTGAGATAGAATTATCCTTTTCATGCGTTTGCATGACTGATCCCTTGTCTAACGTGACAATACTATGACAAGAGTGGGAATGTCAGAATGTACAACCAAAGATGCTCTTTCCGCTCTTTCATTAACAACAAACAAGGAAAGAAAAGAAAGAATAGTGAAATTTATAAATTATAACTTTCCTTCCCTGCCCATTAATGACATACCGCCGTATTTACTACCTCTGTTCCCATTGAATATTAGCGATGATTGGACAGTCGTTGAAACTTTGTCTATAAACAATTTACTAGAATGCTACAGTGAAAAAATGACCGTTTATGATAAAGAAATCTTAGGAGAGATAATTGGAAGGCGTCTTTTTGCAAGAAAAGAAATTTTCAATTTGAATGACTTTGAACAGAAAAGAGAAATTTGTCAAAGAATATCTAAAATATACGTAAATTCAAATTCTAATTCATTTATTGTTTATAATTTTAACAAATTACTATCAAATTATAAAGATTTTGTCAACTTTTTTGATATTTGGTATGAAATTCTTTGTTCATTTGACAAATGCCCGCTTTCCCTAATAGAAGTCTTAAAAACTCATATTTCGAATTATTTTGATGAATTATTAAAAATTGATTTGTTTGAAAAATATTTTAAATGTGAATTTATTTATGAATTGGAAATTGAGGAAGTGGTTAGGCTGATGGGAGCAGTTGAAGGTGTCTGTGATTTGTTTGATTTCAATGAATTTCTAAAGATTTTATTTTACAACAGAGAAAGAAGTAATGTCAAATTTATTATTGAAATAATTTGTAAATTTTTTGATTTCAATGAAAATGCAGAGGATAATTATGAAATGGATTCGATTTTATCACATTTTTTCGAATGGTCAGTCAACACTGATATTATCAAAAAAGAAGGTGATTATTTGAAAATATTCGAGAAATATATCAACTTATCTTCAAATTCTATGTTAAAATTGAAATATTTTTGGTTATTTCCATCGCAAGGCAATCTTTTAAAAATACTAATTGAGTTGTCGCTGGTTCCCTTTGAAGAAAGTCTTGAATTGGAGAAATTTTTTAGAAAATCTCTTTCTTTTCTACACATTCAAATCATTAATGATGATATTTTACCTCAATTCTCTCTACGCGACGTGTCTTTAAGTCAATTCACCGAGCTTCTTGCGCCATTTCAGAGATTTATTCCATTGATCATTGAAAATTTATGGAAATTCCCTTCGTTATCTCATTTATTCCCAGAAATATCAAAATTTTATTTATTTAATTCATTTGATTATTCTCTTCGATCGTCTGCCCTTCTGCTCTATGTCCATAGCATCGGTGAATTACCGTTTACAGACAGAGAAGATTACGATACATTTCAAAAAATTCTATTGATAAAACATACAAAATTTTACAATGAAATATTCGATGAAAATGATTTAGAAATTTGTCTGAATTGGATTAACAAAATTTTATCTTTGCCTTCAACTGCTCTGAGTCAGCAAGAAAGATCAATGTTAAACTCCTGTTTCCATCACTTTAAAGACAGCTCTCAGCTAAAGTCAAAATTGACTGAGAAATTCAACATTATTTTTCCTAAAGAAGATATCTTTGAGGAATTAAAAGAAATCTATCAATTTGACATTTTACATATATTGAACAATGGATGTGAAATTGAACCTCAAATTACACTGTGCTGTGAATAAGTCTTGAGTTTAAGAGTTATCACCTCCTTTTTGTTGGACCAATCCAGCGGTAGTTTGATAAAGATCAAACCTCCGTTCTCCTTGATTTGCCCCATTCAACTGGTTTGCCAATGAAATCATTTAACGCTCTTCTATTTATCTGTTCATTACTTTTATTTGTTGGTTGGAATCTCGAGACAGCGCACTGTTCCCGCTCACGTGAAGATTTACCGCAAACAAGGAAAGTCAGCAAAAAACACAGAAGTGGTCAACAACAAATTATTTCTCCAAGAAGATCAAGACCATGTCCATACACTCATCTATCTTCTTCAGATTACAATCGTGATGAAATTCCATATGATTCTTTATCATCTGTTCCACTGTCCACTGGTACACCTTTAGAAATGACCCAAACTGCTGATAATGGATCACTGGTAGCAGATCTTTTGGGAGAAGCAGTGAAACACTCTCAAACCAGCACAGATCAACAGGAAGGATATTTTGGAATGATTCATGAAGAAAAGGAAGAAAAAGAAGAAAAACTTGAAATTCAAAATTATGATACAAATATTGAAGTTAAAGAAAAGAAAAAACATTCTATCTTTCCCGAACAACAATCAAGCATTGCTCCAGTCAGCAGATCACAATCTTTGCCAATTCCAATATCTTCCCCATTGGAATCCAGCCCTCAACGCTCCACTCAAATCAGATCTAGTCCAAACACTTACCGCAAACCAACACGAAAAACACTCTTGAACTCTTCTTCCAAAGGATCATCAACTACAACGACAGATACAGCTAGCGTATCACCAGATTCTTCATTATCTCCA
>JALHLL010000310.1 GCA_022844575.1 bacterium | reverse complement strand
TTCTAAAGAGCCCCGAGAGCTCATTAGTCCTCACTGGATCAGCCAAGAGCCACATCAATGCAAATGCTATTTTGGCACCAACGTTTAAATTTGAAGATATGGGAATTGGAGGTTTGGATGATGAGTTTGGTACAATATTTCGAAGAGCATTTGCTTCCCGTATATTCCCTCCAGCGTTGGTTGAGAAGTTGGGTATTCAACACGTCAAAGGTATTTTGCTTTATGGCCCACCAGGAACAGGCAAAACTTTGATGGCAAGACAAATTGGAAATATGTTGAATGCTAAAGAACCAAAAATAGTTAATGGACCAGAGATTTTGAACAAATACGTTGGTCAATCTGAAGAGAATGTGAGAAAATTGTTTGCTGAAGCTGAAAGCGATGTAACTATTTTTTGTTAGTCTAATGTTTTATTAGTATAAAAAATATGGTGATCAAAGTCAGTTGCATATTATTATTTTTGATGAATTGGATGCAATCTGTAAGCAACGTGGGAGCAAAAACGACAATACTGGTGTTGGAGATTCTGTTGTAAATCAATTGCTTTCAAAGGTAAATTAGCTTGTATTTGGTAATCGTAATCTTTAGCTTGATGGTGTTGAGCAATTGAATAATATTTTGGTTATCGGTATGACAAACAGATTGGATATGATCGATGAAGCGTTGTTGCGCCCTGGTCGTCTAGAAATCAAATTGGAAATTGGATTACCTGATGAGAATGGTAGATTACAAATTTTAAAGATCCATACAGCAAAAATGTCTGAAAACAGTATATTACATCAAGATGTTGATTTGGCAGAATTGGCTCATTTGGCAAAGAATTTCAGTGGAGCAGAGATCTGTGCTTTGATTAAATCTGCATCGTCGTTTGCCATGAATAGACACATTAAAGTTGGAACAGCTGCTGAAGTCAGTGATGATGTTCAAGATATGAAGATTATGAGAGAAGATTTCTTGACGGCCTTCAATGAAGTCCAAGCAGCATTTGGCAAGAGCGATAATGAGTTTGATGGCTGTGCTATTAACGGTATTGTTAATTTCAGTCCATCTATTCAAAATATTATGCAAGATGGCTCCCTTTTTATTCAACAAGTAAAGAACTCTGATCGAACACCTCTCGTCTCCGTCCTATTGCATGGAGCGGCAGGTGCTGGAAAGACGAGTTTGGCTGCTAAATTAGCACTTTCATCTGAATTCCCATTTGTAAAGTTGATTTCTCCAGAGAATATGCTTGGATTCACGGAAACTGCAAAAATGAATGCAATTACTAGAGTTTTTCAAGATTCTTACAAATCTGATTTCAGCATTATTGTTGTTGATTCCATTGAAAGGCTGTTGGACTATGTACCTATTGGCCCTCGGTTCAGTAACACACTCCTCCAGACCCTCTTGGTCTTGCTCCAGAAGTACCCGCCAAAAGGAAGGAAATTATTGATTTTGGCTACCACTGATCATAAAAGTGTATTGGATGAAATGGGAATGATGGACGCCTTCAATGCTGATATTTTTGTGCCAAATGTTACTAAAATTGAAGAAATCATTTCTGTCCTCAACTCTGTAAAGACTTTTAGTGAAGCTGATACACGGTACCTCTGCCAATCCCTACCAAGGATGCTTGGTGAGGACAAAAGAATCAGTTTGGGTATTAAAAAATTAATAATGATTATGGAAATGGCGAGTCAAGATCCTAATCCAACAGAAAAGTTCCTGTCGGTTCTATTGGAGGAGAGCGCCAAAATGACATTCCATTAAAAATTAAAATTAAAAATTAATTCAGTTTGATGAAAATGAATAAAAAAACAAAAATAAAAATAATTTTATTTAACAGTCTCTTAATTTTATATAGCAAAGGGCGAGCTGCTTCATATGAGACTTTCCAGCCACACAGTGCCAGCTCTGAACAATAAATTAAAGAAATTTCATAAACACAGGGGTACTCATTTTTCCCTGCCCTTTTTCTTTTAGGATACTGATGCATCCAGCAGACAGCCATGAATATAAAATTAGAAAAATACTGATAATTGGCAGTGGTATAAGTGGCTTAGC
The DNA here is from genome assembly GCA_022844575.1 of bacterium. GTDB lineage: Bacteria > Bacteroidota > Ignavibacteria > Kapaibacteriales > UBA961 > UBA2353. Next base: position 532 of record JALHLL010000310.1, on the reverse strand, counting down.
ATTAGCTGTTGGCTTATGTAATTTTTCAACTGCCCCACTCCAAATCATCGTGTGTGAAAAAGATTGTCATTTTGAAAGCAGGAGACAAGGCTATGGTTTAACAATCCAACAAGCAAATGGTGCCCTTAGAGAACTAGGGATTTTGGAGAGAGTTCTTGAAATCGATACTCCGTCATCATCTCACTATATATTTAATAAGAGTGGGGAAGTGATTGGGGCTTTTGGAAGGGCATTTTATGAGGGCTCTGAAGGTGGGCGATATAACCTCCATATTCCAAGAGAGTTACTAAGGAAATATTTGTATGAAAAATTGTTAGAATTGAAAGACAAAAACTTTCACCGCGTTGAAATCCAATGGAACAGACAATTTAGTTCCTTCCAAGAATTGGGCCAAACTGTGAATGTAAAATTTATTGATGGCAATGTAATTTCTTGTGATTTACTTGTTGGCGCTGATGGAATTTATTCAAATGTCTACAAAATCTTGAAATCTGAGCCAAATAATGGGTTGGAATATTTGGAATGCGTTGTT
>JALHLL010000309.1 GCA_022844575.1 bacterium | reverse complement strand
ATAGAATGACTGGAACTGTAGCTGATGAGTTGCCGCAAATTACATGTGGCGCCAACAAAGATACGTTGGAGACTGGAGAGCAAATAACAACTGCCAGCATTGATGTAATAGAAAGTTTAGACTATATGCCAACTGGCAGCATTGAATTGAATGCTCAAATTGAAATTCTGAGGAATTTTGAAGGCGATGAGCCACCAATAGATTTCACAGAGGGAACAGGTGATTCATCTCTGGAAAATCCTCATTATACCTCTGAATTACAGAAAATAGCTGCACTTCAAGCTATGACTGCAATAATCAATCATCTGAAAGATATAGAGAGTGAATGGAAGGTCGTACAATGTGCAGATTCCATTATGAAATTGATTGAACGTAATGATATTTTTTATGGCTTTTTAGACAAATTGCTGAAAGTATGGAATGGAGCTGAAGAAGTAAATGATCTGCTAGACAGCGTTTATTCCAATACACTGCTGTATTGTTTTAAATATGAAGAATTATTAAATGTGAATGAGGAGGACTTTGATTGTAATGGGAGCAATGTGCAGCTGGGAGATGTTAGATTGTTTGTGACTTTGAGGAAATTACTGGGTAAAGATGATCTTGCCGAAGATTATGAAGTATATTACGGTCAAAAACGTTTGAAAAGATCGTTTTTTGCAGAAATAGTGAAATTGTCTTCAGTACAAGATATAAGAAGAGTGTTTTTGGCTAGTCACAACTTTATTCTGTCTTGTGATAAGAGTTTAATTAAACTTCCAGAGATTTTGAGTGAATATCTTGACGTCATTCAAACGACGTTTTGTTTGACAGAGTATTACAGTCAAACTAAAATTCATATTCCATTGTTCTTCAAGTATTTGCCATCAATGCTCTTGTCAGCCACATATCCCTGGGCCACAACAATCGCCCAATCAAAATCCCTAGCACATGAGAACTTAGTAAAGACATTTGTTTACGGAATAGGAAAAATTGTAGATCGTTTATTGATTAACGATGTTGATACTGATCATTCAATAGATTCTCCAGAATTTGTTATCAATATGCACAAATTTGCAAAACAATTGACTCAAACGATTTCATTGGTAAGAATGCTGTCAGTTATTCTCGAAACAAAAAGTATTCCAAACTTTAAAGCAACGCTGACTAGATTCCTTGAAAAAAATTTATCAGACTTACCTGAGGTGTTATTAAATGATTTACAAGCAGGAGTTGTTGATATCTCTACTGTACAATCCTTGTTGTGGTATGCGAATGTCAGTGGATTTGATATGACAAAGTCCACCTACACGAAAATAACAATCTTGGCAATTTTCTTGTTGGGAAGCATCAAGCAAGACACTGGGAACTATCCATTGTTGTCTGATGATGCGTCCAAATTTGATTTTTTCCAGTTTGCAGATGAATTGCAGGGTCGATATTTGAAAGACTTTCAGACTTTTGCAGTATCTCAGACTTGTCCCACACATTTCTCTCAATATCAAGTTGTCAAATTTTTTACAGTTAACTACTATAATGAAATCCTCAATGATTTGAAGAAATTCGTTGTTGCTGAGAAGATTGATGTTATTCCCATTATGAGTCATTTAGTTGCTGTATCCGAAATCTCTACAAAGCGGCAGTTTGTTGACATATTGGATTCAAGCATCACGAATTTTGATTTAATGTCTTTTGATATCATCCACACTTGTCATAAACCTGCCCTCTTTCCGGAAGTTTATGGTTGGCTGAATGTGGACGATGATCAAAGGGCAACAATAGAAAGATCTCTTATGAGCAATTATCCAAACATTGTCCTTATTCGTCAATATGATTCTTTTAATTTCTATTCTCTTCTGCTGCAACGAATTCCAGAGATCAATGTTAAATTGGATGCTATCATGAAAATTCCACAACAGAAATTGATTTATCCCGCAGTTTTGCAACGATTTCTTATTTCATTTCAGAAAGATTTGACGGAAAATGGGGGACAATGGAACAATACAATTTGGAATAATGTTGTCGCGTTTTTGGCATTTTCAGTCCCTATTTTAGAAGGAACGCTGAGTTACACTGATAAATACTTGGTTCGGCCAGTGAGCGATTTGAGCAGAATATACGGCAACAATATATATTGTTTGACCGCAGCATTTCAAGCTTTAGTAAACGCAAAATTGAAAAATGTTGAGTCGTGGATGATAAAATTTTTAGCACATTTCTCTCTTGTTGTTGTTGAGATTGCAAATATGCCAGAGAATGTTGAATGGACTCTAGATCCAGATGTTATCAGCGATTCACAATATGTCAAAGAAGCTGAAATTACTTTTAACTTGGCAAGTAAGTTTAATGGAGTTTTACCTGTTTTTGTTCTTCCAAAGTTGAGTTATATTAAATATTTGCAGGGTCAGGTACAAACACGTCAGTATACTGAATATATGTTGCAAGAAGAGGAAAGTGCATTGCTTATGAGCAATGAATATCTGAGGAAAGATAACAAGCCGATTGTTCAAACAATAACCAGTCTGATAAACGACCGCTCGCTTACATTTTCGAACCCTTGTTTTATGAAAATCCGTTTATTTGAAATACTGAATTCCATCGCTCTCTTTTCTTCAAAGAACATTACTTTGCAAGTTATTTT
>JALHLL010000308.1 GCA_022844575.1 bacterium | reverse complement strand
GCCGATTGCTGATAGCGTAATTGTCCTATGCGATTATATCTGTTTTCCACCCAACCGATATCATTATTGCGTACTTTTTTTACCCTTCCCCAATTATCATAACTATAATGTGTTGAATCACCCCGCGGCGATACCGTATGGATAAGCTGAGACAGTGCATTATATTCAAATCGGGTAATAAATCGTAAACCCGCACTATCGGTAATCACTCTTCGCGTACGCCCTAATCCGTCACTCATCGAGGTTGTTTTTTTGCCTGTTTCATCATAATGGGTGGAAACGGTACATAAGCCATACCAATCGGGAATAATACTATCGGGCGGCAGGCCGAAACTGCTCGGCTTGCCGAAACGCACTATACTCCTTTGTATCGTACTATCATTATTCACCAAGGTATCCATTATACCGGCATCATTGGTGGTGGAGCGTATTGTTTTACCTTCGGGGCTGAATCCTTTAAAAATTTGATTTCTGCCGTTTAATCTCGAAACCGCACTATCCACCCTAAAAGGAGAAAGCGGATTACCCATAAGTTGTTGTTGTACTAAGGAATGACTGCCACCCCTATACACGCTTTGCCCGCCCGTTATTCTGCTATCGAAACCCGCTGTTGTGGTAGTCCATCCGCTATTACGATGTGTACCCCCATCATCAATTTTTGCAAATGATGTTTTTTTCTGATGCACATCATCATAGACAAGGGCAGCACTATAATCAGAAGGAGGGTCTGGTGTTGTTACCGGAGTACATACAAAACGCGGTGAAATATCATCGGCAAAACAACCTATTTCACTTTCAAAAAACCACCAATCACTATCATACACATAAGTAATATCCGTAAAAATCGAAGCCGTGTCACCAGCTGCCATATTTTGCAAACTATCCAACACATTTTGCGGTAAGGCAAAGTTCAAAAATACATTTCGTCTCCATTCTATACCTGTTATATAGGTCGTCGTATCCCAATCCATTATATAACTTTGTGACCAATTAAAGCGCGGCAACGATACATGAATCGTTACAGGATTGTAGTAGCTCGGCAGAGTTTCATTGTATTGGGAAATTGTAGAAAGATAGAGTTGCAAACGTACTTCATCAATACTTGTAGCATCATGTAGAGCATCGGTAGCCATAGCATGATAGGTTAATCTGCCGCGTGTATCGGGGAAATAATTCATCGGATATGTACATGTATATGCTTCCGCTCTATTATCCATTGTTTTAATAAGCGAATCTTTACGCCATGTGGAAACATCCCATAATTTAATCTCTAAATTCTTTTGTTTCCAACTATTATCGGAAGGAAAATCACCTGCCGACCATATTTTTATCGGTCTGCCCAATAGATCATATTGTGCTGTCGAATAAATATTATCTATATCAATACTTGCTTTTGTTATTCCGCCAAATCCCAATTCCCTAAAACCAAGCAGGGTATCTTGCCGCAATGTAAGGGTATGGTCATACCAACGAATAATGGCACCGCTACCAAGCGGTACTTCATATTCGGGGTGGCGTTCAAATAACTTCTGATTTGTTTGTCCCGAAAGAGCGGTATAAAGCACTCTTCCGAGCGGTGCTTTTTTATAATCGTACAGCAAAAATGATTTTTCTCCGAATTCGCCTGTTATTCTGTCATAAAGAGAACGGAAGGGTCCGCCTTTATAATGCGGTATGGAAGGGCTGAATGTTTCACCATTCAAACCTCGCACCGTATTACTTATAACAAAACCGCGCCGAACAGGATTTGTGGGAGAATAGGTGGAATCATAAGTACGGTATATACCCGCAATCGTATCGGCATTTACTTTGTAAAAAGCATGCGTCATTAAACCCCATAGTGGCGCATAGCTTAAGGTAACGCTGCTTCTATTAACGGTGCGATATCGTATAATGGTCGTATCAATACCTGCCTGATGTGCACTGTCCGTTAATCGTTGTGACCATATAAAATCAAAAGTCGTATCAATACGTGTAATGCCCGATTGTGTACCGCCCGCCAAATGTTGAAAATGTTGTATGGTTGTTAATAAAGTATCGGCGGGATTATTCGGTGCCAATGAATAGGTAAAACGGCGGGATATTCCCTTCCCCAACTTAGGCGTAACGACGGTATCGCCGCCATAATTATATAACTCGGTAAATTCATATTCAGCCGATGTGCGTGATGTTACAAGGGTATCACTTGGGGTTTTTCTATCAATAATAGTTGATTTGGTAGAAACGGGAAGAACCCAATATTTCGATCCCGTAAGCGATTCGCCGATATACACGGTCGTATCAATGGTTATAAATCGGTCGCCATAGGTAATCGTTTTTTCAATCGGTTTAAAGTATATATTACCGTCATATAAATTTTTTACCTTATGGATAGGCGGCGCATAAAATGTCTTAAAATACAATAAGGTCGTATCTTTTTTATTTCGTAATACATCCTCATTAATAATTCGGCGCGGCATGGTGCTATTATAAAAGGTTCTGCCCGTCAATAATCCTTCATTATTACGATACTCCACCGTACTGCATGCATTATGCACACGCCCATCCAATGTTTGATATGATTCTATACCTATCAGATCGGAGGAATAGACCAAACCTGAACTGCCGGAAAGATAATTGATGG
>JALHLL010000307.1 GCA_022844575.1 bacterium | reverse complement strand
CCCTGGTTGGCTGCGCCATTACCGAAGGGGCATACCCAATAAACAGCATCATCAAAACGATGTAAATTCTCAGTTTGCTCACAGTCATAGTTTTAGTTAAAAAGTTGCCAAAGGTATAGTTTACTTTCGGTTTTAGGTAAAAAATCAGTCTCTTAACCAAAAGTTTATTTGCCCACAGGAAATGAACAAATATTATTTCGATACATTTACCGCTTTATTATTAAAAAATATGAGACACATTTTACTATCTGTTTGCTGCCTTCTGCTGTTACAATTTACAGTTTCTGCCCAAAAAGCTAACTACAGGGTAGCTGTTGTGGGTTTTTACAACCTCGAAAATCTGTACGATACCATTAATGATCCAACAAAAGACGATGAAGAATTTTTGCCGGGTGGGGTAAGGCTGTACAACAGCGCTGTTTATACGGATAAATTGGGGCGGCTGGCGCATGTGCTGAGCGAAATAGGAAAAGAAGTATCGCCGGATGGTATGGCCTTAACGGGTGTGGCGGAGATTGAGAACGATACGGTGCTTACTGACCTGGTGAACCAGGAAAAGCTCAAAGACAGGAAATGGAAATTTATACACTACAACTCCCCCGATGTAAGAAGCGTTGATGTTGGTTTGTTGTACAATCCCAAATATTTTACCCCGGTTTACAGCACGCCCATTTTTGTGGCCCTGCCCGGAGGAAGCAAAGAATCTTTTCTTACCAGGGATATTTTGTATGTAAAAGGTCTGCTGCTGGGTGACACGGTGCATGTTTTTGTAAACCACTGGCCATCCCGCAGAGGCGGTGAAGAACGTTCAGCACCTGCCCGTGCGGCTGCTGCACAGTTATGCAAACAAAGAGTGGATTCACTTACCGAACTGGATCCAAATGTGAAAGTGATCGTAATGGGCGACCTAAATGATGACCCTATCAGCCCAAGCGTGACCCAGGTGCTGAAGGCGAAGGGGAAAGCAGAAGATGTGAAAGCGCCGGAAATGTTCAACCCATGGATGTCGTACTATAAAAAAGGTATCGGCACCCTGGCTTACCAGGACTCCTGGGGTTTGTTTGACCAGATCATTCTTTCGGCTGGCTGGCTTGATAAAAACCAAAAAGGATTTCATTTTTATCGTGCCCATATTTTTAACCAGGAATTTATGGTGCAAAAAACCGGCAAGTACCGGGGCTATGCCAAAAGGACGTATGACGGCACAACTTACAACTTTGGTTACAGCGATCACTTCCCTACTTATATAACCCTGCTGAAGAAAATTGATTAATATCCATATTTAGTAAGAGAAAAGGCATTACCCAAAGTAATGCCTTTTCTCTTGATATCACCGTTGCTCCATCGCAATGGTTGCTGCAGTGAGCGTCAACAAAGGTGCGGCGTGCACCAAAGCGTACTCTCTTTTGATTTTTTCACTTACCAGTGGGTATACTGCCTTAAGCCCCATGGCCGCAACACCCTCTTTATCCAATTCATTTTCACCGCACACTGCCACTACCGGTATATGATACCTGTTGCCCAGCGCTGACACCTGCTGTACCACTTTTCCATTGGCAGACTGTCCGTCAAGCCTGCCTTCGCCCGTTATAATGATACCAGTACCGTGTAAACGCTTTTCAATTTGGCTGGCATGGATGACGGCAGAGGTACCGGAAGTAATTTCAATATCAAAAAATGCCGCAAGCCCTGCCGCCACCCCGCCGGCAGCCCCACTGCCCGGGAAAGCAGCAATATCTTTTCCCTTCAGTAATTGTACCAGGGAGGCAAAGTGCCGCAGTCCTTTATCGAGCATGGTTGCTGCGTTCTTATCAGCGCCTTTTTGCGCTGCATATACATAGGCTGCGCCTGATTGTCCGTACAGAACATTTGTTACATCGGCTGCAACAGTAAATGTAACAGAAGGTAATGGGAAAGGAATGCCAATTGACTTTATGCGGGCTGCATTTTTCCCAATAGGCTGCAACATATTTTCCTTTTCATCTTTGAAGATAAATCCCAATGCAGCAAGGATACCAATACCTGCATCATTGGTAGCACTACCCCCTAATCCAAGAATGATTTTTTTGGCACCTTTTTCAATGGCATCCTTTATTAAAAGCCCTGTACCAAAAGTAGAAGTATACAAAGGGTTTCTTGCCTCCTCCTCCAGCAATAATAACCCGGCTGCAGCTGCCAGTTCTATCACAGCTGTCTTGTTTAAAGCATCCCACTCCCAGGAGGCTGTTATACTTCTCATCAGCGGATCCACGGTTGGACAAAGCACCGTTTGAGTACCGAGGTAATATTTCATTACCGAAGCAAAACCCTCTCCGCCATCTGCCATGGGGAATAACTCAATGGATGCCTGCACACCAGCTTGTAATAACCCTTTACGTATACTTTCGCCTGCTTCCATACTGGTAAGGCTGCCTTTAAACTTATCCGTTGCAATGATGATCTTCATATACCAGAAAAATTACAATACTACATTTTGCGGTGTACCTTGTAAAAAAGCCGTGATGTTTTGCAACGTAACCTCCAGAATCCTTTGTCTCGATTCCTTGCTTATCCAGGCGTTATGAGGCGTAATGATACAATTGGGCAAACCCATGAGCGGATTATTTTTTAATGGGGGTTCCGTACT
>JALHLL010000306.1 GCA_022844575.1 bacterium | reverse complement strand
CCTGACAATGGTTTACCTGCTAGGCTTAGACTTGCCTGCATTCAAGCGTGTGGACTATGCTATTAGAAAATTCAAAGGAATTGGTCCATATTTTGCTGAAAAACTTTGTGACCAAGCAAGCATACACAGACTATGCAAAGTAAAAGACATGACACCTATGCAAACAGGCAAGCTGAAAGCTCTGATTGCTGTGAAACTGGAAGAAGAACGACAAGCGCAGTTGGCCCAAATTAAAGCTGCAAAAGCGTTGAGGTTATAATTAGCAGCAATAAGAATAGTGTAAAAATAAAATGCGATTGATTTATTAATGCATAAAATAGTCCAATGTGTCTTCACTGGAACAGTTTGCTCCCTCAAACTTGTAAGCAATTTTGATGTCCAAATCTCTTGGGTTCTTTGAATTTGGTTTGCAGTCAAGCTTGCAACGAATGACTTCACCAGCATTTATGGTGAGGACATCCTTCAAGTAGAACACAGTTTGTTTCCAATGTGTTGCCTTTGAATATGGTCCAGTGGAGAACAATTCTGGTTTGTGACAAGCACTGAAATCTATATCAAAGTAAGCTATTAACGCATGAACATAGTCATCTCTTTCAGCAACCAATTCAAATTCAGAAGAAAATGCAAGATCAGCTTTGGTCACTGTTAAAATGTCAATTTCTTTAAAGACTACAGGTTTAGAAACAATGAATTTCTCATCAACAACATCGACCAACGGTTCAGTCAAGGCAATATTCTTGATGCAACTCATATCAAAACCATATACATCTTCCCAAAACTCTATTTTTTCTTCTTTATATTGTCCATCTTCAAGTGCAGCTATAAGCATTGTCGCTTTATCTGGAAAAATCAGCCCATTTGGAACTAAATAGCGGTCACGAGCATACAACACTGTATCCAACATACTCTCATATAACAAAAAATAGCCCATCCATTCAGAAATTATAATGTCAACCTTCTCGACTGGCAGAACAACTTCTTCCATTTTTCCCCTAAGGAGAACAACTTTTTCTTCCAAGCCGTTGGCCTTGACAATAGTTTTGGCTTGCTCAATAATATTGGACATATCGACACCAATAACCAATTTTGCTCCAGCTTTTGCAGCAAACATGGATAAAATAGCTGTACCGCAGCCAACGTCCAAAACGACCTTATCTTTGAAAAGATGGCGATTGTTGTAAATAGCATTTCTGTAGCCAAGAGTACGGGTTGTATCCTTGAGCATTTCCTACATATTAACTTAATAGTAGCATAAGCAATACCTCGTGAATGCCAAAGTGAGCGTAACTGTCAAAATAGTAATCTTTTGCTGTCAGATCCATTGCTTAACCCCTGCAATAAAAAATGAAATGAAAATTTATTGACTTGGGCTATTATTGAAAGATATCAAAAGTTGGGCAACTTCAAAATCGTCCCCATTATAAAACAGTTTCTCATCTATATTACCAAAATGCATCTCGGGTTTCATTGGAGATTCCACGGGGGTTAAAGGTGGGGTGGACAACAGGTGAAGGAGATTGGATGATTGAGAGAATATGACATCGACGATACAGTTCATTCTTTCAGCGTGTCGGTGATCTGGACCCAAAAGAAAATCGTTGGGAATTAGTGATCTCTCTTGACTGATCTTGTTCACGTCTGCTTTGGGCAACAACCACTTTAGATTAAAGAATTTCGTTCCATATTCATCAACTAATAAATTTGTAATAACCGCAAAATAGTGCTTAGCATCATCACCGTAGACAACTACACCATCTCCAATATTATAATACTTTCCACCATACATCACACTCTTCTTGCTGACAGTTTGAGTTGATGGGGAGGACTGGACAGGCAAAGTCCATGTGGGGAGGGAAGAAACCCTTTTAGGTTGATCACTCAGGCCAAAACCTTTTCTTTGATGATGAACTAATGAGAAATAAGGTGTTTTACTGAATTTTATACTCCTCAACGGGGACTGGTCACTAGAACCTGTAGGTTCACTGTCCTTTAGTCGTTTCGAATCAGTTGTTTGCAGTGTCAGTGGACGCATAGATCCATGATTACGTAAATACAATCCACAAGCATTGCATAATACCTTATTTAAAGGTGAGCGTCGCCATAATGGTGATTTTGTTGTGAAACAGTTGGAACAGCAAGTTTGGCCACTACTCATTTCGCGGATTACAGGGGTGTGTAATTTACCTTGCTGATCTTGACTAATTTGGCAGTGGCTGAGAGATTTGATCAATCTAACAGATCTTTTGAAGAGTAATAAAATACATTTAATATATTTATTCAAGCTTATATTTGCCTTTCTAATAATTCCAATAACCTTTTTTCTTTGGCTGTCAGACTTAATTGATCAACGATCGATGGGCCAAATCTGGTCTTTAGGGCGATTAAACTGAGATAGCTATTTTGTTTAATATTTGATGATGAATTTTTTAATCCTTTTTCGATGGAGCTAAACAACAGATTCAGAGTTTCTTGGTCCTTGGTATCGCCCATGGATCTTATCAGAGGTGGTAATTGAGCATACACTGTTTCTAAACCCTCATCAGCCATTCCAACAAACTCCATAACTTTTGCGCCAAATTTTCCCATACATAATGTGTAAATTCTTGTAAATTCCCTTTTGGTCCACTGAGATTGGGTAT
>JALHLL010000305.1 GCA_022844575.1 bacterium | reverse complement strand
AGTTGAATGGGCTTATTCATTTGATGTACATTGTAATGGATTTACTTCAATAATGTTTTATCTATATGTTGGACAGATGATGCTGTTTCCTTTATATTATAGCACTGGTTGGAATAGTTATGTCAGTTGTATAGTTGGGAACAGTGCTTTATTAATAGCTTTGGGTTACTATCATTATATTGTATTTCTCGGTTTTGGTGTCTTGCCATTTGTTAGCCATTCATCAGTGTTTTTGTATCCAATAACTATATGGTTCTTTCTATGGATTACTGGATTTGTTGGGATTAATTTCACTTATCTAACATTTTGGACAATTTTTTAAATACGGTATATAATTGTAGAACAGTTGATATTTTGATGCCATATAAAATGTAGATTCATCTGGTAAACATCCATCAATTTTAAGGGGCAATTTATTAAACAATCTCTGTTTAACCCCTTCCCCTTATTAAACACTCACGCACTCACTATCAATAAAGCCCCTTCTCATGGCAGCTCATCTATCAACTAGTATTCAAAACTGGGCAAATCCTACAGGTGCTTTCGTTCGTCAAGCATCATCGTTCCGTGATGTAGTTTCGGAAAACAGTCGTTTTTTACCAGAGCCACACCGCTACCATCTCTACATTTCTCTTGCTTGCCCTTGGGCTCATCGGACATTTATAGCGTTGAAGTTGAAAGGGCTAGAGAAAGTCATCGGTGTAACTGTTGTTGACTGGTTACTACAAGAAAATGGATGGAAATTTGACAATGAAGGTCAAAAGCTTGGTTGCTCTCCAGACCCTCTCAAACACAATTACTTGAAAGAATTGTATTTGCGGGCTGATCCAACATACTCTGCTCCCTACACTGTCCCGGTTCTATGGGATAACAAAGAAAATACAATTGTTAACAATGAGAGCAGTGAGATATTGAGAATATTGAACTCATCTTTCAACAATCTGGCTGGGAATCCTTCCCTTGATCTCTATCCAAAAGAGCTAAGAGAAGAAATAGATTTAATCAATGAATGGATTTACAATGGATTGAACAACGGTGTTTACAAGGCAGGATTTGCTACAAGTCAAGATCAATATGAACTGAATGCAAATTTGGTTAAGGACACCCTTGAAAGATTGGAAGATCTATTGAGAACTAGATTATTTCTTGCTGGGAATCATTTGACTGAAGCAGATATAAGATGTTTTACTACAGTTGTTAGATTTGATCCTGTTTATTATGGTCATTTCAAGTGCAATTTGTTGGCCATTAAAGATTGTCCATCCATACTCAACTGGGCAAGAAGAGTCTATCAGATTCCAGGTGTAAAAGAAACTGTGAATATGACTCATATAAAATGTCATTATTATATGAGTCATGTAAAGATCAATCCAACACAGATTGTTCCATTGAGTAATGGCCCTGATTTATCAGTCCCTGCTGAAATCAAGTTTTGAAATCATAAAACAGTGGAAGGAAGCCATGAAGAAAATCTGTAAAGAAAAAAGATGGAAAAAATAAAAAAAACTTATTTTACATATGTTTGTTGCGTCTCAGACAACCGAAAATAATCAATAGACAGATTATTTCGCATTAATTGTATCGCTACCCTGGCAATAGTTTTTGAAATGGACACCACCAAAATCGCCTTAGCTATTGGAGCTGCTGTTATTTCAGCTGTCGTCGTCAAAAAACTTGTCTTCAAGTGCAAATCTTTGCCCTGCTCTTCCAAACAAACCCCAAAATGCCTTATTGAACATCCTGTGCAAGACCGTGTCTATCTCTACCAATTCCCTCCACTTGGTGGTGTTCGCAATGCTTCAATATTCTGTCTCAAGTTGGAATGTTTCCTTAAACAAAACAATATTGATTATGAAGTTGTGAATTTTATGAAAGGAAAGAGTCCAACATGCCAGTTCCCATACATTGAATTCAATGGGTCTGTTTACGCTGAATCATCTGCAATCATTGATATGTTGACCAAATATTTTAAGATAGAAAGCAAGTTGAGCGATGAACAGAAAGGACTTGAAACTTTGATTGTTAGAACGTGTGAAGATTCCCTCTATTACAATACTCTCTATTTCCGTTGGGTGGACGATGAAGGATGGACTGGAACAAAAAGACTTTTCTTTTCATTTGGAAATCCTATACTTTCAAACCTTTTTGCATATTATGCTAGAAGATATTGGAAGAATAGATTATATTATCAAAGTGTATCTCGTCATTCCGTGCAACACATCATTGAACAGGCTGTTCGTGACATGAATTCTTTGAGTGCTATTCTTGGAAATAAGAAATTTATTCTCGGAACAGATTTTCCAACTGTAGCTGATTTTATTGTGTATGCATCAACATCAAATGTTCTGTTGTTTGATATCCCATCTCCTTTGAGAGCGACGGTGACTCAGCAAAACCTGATTGATCATATGAATAGAATCGATGGAATGCTATTTAAAAATTGAGAGGAAATAAAGATTTCTTAAATGATAAGAACATATCGAAAGGAAATTACAAACCGTTAACATGAAAAATATTTCGTCCACCCATGACTTGTTGCGCTTGGACGTATTATGTGGCTGGTGCTATCATCACTGTGACCAGTATATTTATTGCCAAAAAGGTTTTGGGTAGTAAAAAATCTTTGGAACCAATATGTTCCATCAAAAATCCTATTC
>JALHLL010000304.1 GCA_022844575.1 bacterium | reverse complement strand
TGCAGCAGACATTTTAGTTGAATGGTCAAAGCAGGAGACAGGGGAACAAAAAAATAAAAAGGATTTTACTCAAAATTATTTTTTATTTCAATCGACAAATCGTTTACAATTTTAAATAAATCATTTCGTTTTTGCTTCCAATAATTTAATTTTTCATTTAATTCAATTTCTTTTTTTGCTATCCCTTCTCTCTTCTCGTTTAATGACTGGAGGGATTTCAAGAGGTGTTCAGTTGCAGGAAGGGACAGAATTTGTTTGGCTATCAAGTCAAATTCTTTTCTTTTTTCTATTAATTGTTGAGATTCGTTGAATGAATGTGTAAGGGAATTGGTTAGCTGTTCAGCATCAGATATTTGTTGACTTAATTCCTGTTTTCTTTGCAAGTAAACGCTTAATTCACTTTGTTGATTTGATAGCATTTTGTTTAATTTGGCAAAGTTTAAATACAAATTGGCAAAATCATTGGAAATGTTCTCTGCTGAATCGTTGACTGTTGTGCTGACACTTGATTGAAAGAGAGGGATTTTTTTAGCCAATTTTTTAAAATGTAAATCATCGTTTAATTGTAAGATTCTCTTGTTTAATATGTCTAAAAATTAGATATATTTTGCTTGACCGTAAATCATACCTTCATCCATTCTGCCTTGTACAGTTCCCTTTGCCCTGGCCTGCTTGTTAAAGGGGCAAGATTACCAGGGGGTCCCTGGCAACTCTAAAAAACGCCGAACGTTGGTGTGCAATAGCAATCACTTTAAAAAATAGAAATATTGCAAAAATAACCGTAACTCTAACAGAAAATAGAAAATACACTGAAAAATGAATAATACAGAAAATATCAACGAACAGGACAGTGAAAATGATGAAAGGGTTTTTGAAATGGAAAATGTCTTGTCTTTTACATCATCAGAACTGTTGGAAGAGCAAGAAAGGGAACAAAAAAGTCTTGATACAGAAAATGTAGTTGAAAAAATGGCTGGGAAATGGTCAGAAGGATTGGCTGTGTTTGTCAAAACTGACGGCTTGATATCAAGAGCTGCAAAGATATTATCACCTGCTTCTGGACACACGCTGACACCTTTAGTTAAAGGAGAATTATTAGTTCAATATTTTGATGATGACTCTATGTAAGTCCCGTCCCTCCTTTCCTAATCTCTAGACAAATTGTTGATGAAAGCAGCGTTGCAGAGTTTTCAAGGACAGCACCAGCATTCCAAGAGCAGAAAGGCAATGGAATATTTTTGGATGATATAGGTATTGGTAAGGCTCTGGATTACATTGACCAACAATCAACTGCTCAACACTCTAAAAAACTCCCGATAACGCCTGCCCAAAGCCAACTGAGCAGCTCCCTTGGACAGCAAGCTAAATCTAAAATTCAGTTAAACTTTAGAGAAATCAAGAACGAGGAAGGGGAAAAAGAAAATTTTCTTTCTGATCTCTACAGTTTTATGGATAAGGCTGGACACCCCATAACAAAAGTACCGTTCTTGGGCTACAAAGAGTTGGATCTCTACAAACTCTATAAAATTGTGACTGGAAGGGGAGGAATGGATGTTGTAACACAGAATCAAGAGTGGAAAACAGTCTACCAAGAGCTTGGATTGGACACAATGAGCACATCAGCATCTTATAACACACGGACAAATTACAAGAAATTTCTATATTTGTACGAATTGGAACATTTTAAATCCGTTCAACTTGATGAAGGGACAGAGAATGGACCAACTGTTTTCTTGTTTCAAATAGATGATTGGGTCAAAATAGAGAGCAATGTTGTGGAAGGCCAAGTGTTTTATGCTCAGATTTTAAAAAGAAGATTTCAAGGAACTACCAATCTGTATTATGTTCACTATAACGGATGGAATAACAGCCATGATGAATGGATCCCAGAAGAAGCCTTGTCCCATCTCAACACCGAGGAATCAGTTCGACCCAGGGACTTGATTAACCCTCCCCCGTCAAGATCCTCCAAATCCAATCACATCATTGGTGAACTGATGATGCCTGGTTTATTGGAGAAGCAACCAAGACCAAACAGGAAAGGGCACTCAAATTATACAAGGAAAGGATCTGACAGTGAATCTTCTTCATTTTCATATTCACCGTACAAACAACAAAGTGCTAAAAAAGATAAATATAGATCAGATGATTTTGATGAAGGGGAATATTCAGATACCGCTCTTGCCTTCTCTTCAACAACAAAAGGAAATTCTTTCAGAGCAGCTAAACAGAGGAAAAAAGAGGAAGATTCTGTGTCATCAACAAGTACAGCATATGGCCATGCATCACAACAACCACGGCCAGCTGCATTCTCAGTAGATCCTTCAGAAAGGCATTTATTTTCAAGTCACCGTATAAAGAAAAGAACAATACACACTCAAGAATATGATAGAAATCCACCGCATTTCTTTGATATTATGGAGAAAATAGGCAAAGTTGCTGTCTTGGCGACCAACGAAACTCCAGGGAAGAGGGGTGGCAAATTATCGGCGGCTCCCTCACAAACTCTTAGAGAGGCTTCAACGTCAGTAACATCTAGTTTGTCGGCTGCAACTGCAAAGAATGGAAGTTCACCGAGAATGGCTGATTTAAAAGCAATTATTAAAGACAACATTGAGCAGAAATATTTGGACAGTAAGTCAGAAGATCTCTATTTCA
>JALHLL010000303.1 GCA_022844575.1 bacterium | reverse complement strand
ACAAAATAAAAAACCAAATAACATTAACAATAAAATAAGTTGTTTGTCTTCTTGGAACATAGCAAACAGAATATGTTAAAGAAGTATCACTTATGTAAGCCAAAAGAAAGCCTGGATCTTGTTCCAAACGAGTATCACTCAGGGTTGGCATTATTGTTTGTTCAGATGAAATTGCTTGATAAATGTGTTCATGTCCAACAAAAATATGTCTGCAATTATTCTTTAGATAATTCCCTGTCCTTTCCTCCAATCTGGCTGTAGAATAATGGAGTAAACACAAACTTTGAGGTGGGACGTCCAATGTCCCAAAATTTGCAAAATCAGCATCAGCTGTAACTGCATTTATAACTGCGATAGAAATATTGTTAAAGGTAATATTGTATGCTGATGCTCCAAAATATCGCTCATATCTCAATATTCTCTCGGATTCTTTTGATGGCAAATAATTATTTGCATCATGATTTCCAATTGCATTTACAAATAGTTTATCTGTCCCAATAGCTCCCCTCGTTATAGCGTGAAATCTATCTGCATAGCGTTCATAGTCATCTTCAGTTGTTACGTTGTGATATCCTTCATGTAGGCAATCACCTCCATGCAGAACAGCCACTGGTTTATATCTATCCACTATATATGAAATTGTGTGATATGAAGAGTGATCTGAATCCAGTATAAATGTCCAAGTCGACTCATAGTTCCCTAAGACATGGATATCAGAGAAGAGGAGGACTGGAACAGCATCTTCAGGAACTGCTAAATAAGGAAATGCACAATCACGAAGTGCAAACAAAAGACATATTCTTTCTACAGCAAATAATAAGCAGATATAAAGTATTGTTAATAAAGGGGCCTTCCATATTTTTTGTGTTTCCGCAATAAACCCTTTTACAGCGCTCCATGCTTGCCGTAGTTTGACTGTCCCTCCTCGTTCCGTCGAAATTGTTGATGAGTTTGCACGTAGCAAGCGGTCATCCTCTTGACTCTCTTCAGATCCCAATTGAACAGAGCTGGGTGGAAGGGATATTGGAATTTCACCTGGCAGCTGTGGTCCAACGGCAGCCTGTCTCCTCCTTCCAGATTTCCATCGATCAAACCACTGGTTGACATACCCCATAGTTATATTCAAGGGTAAGTTTGTTAGTTAATGAAATGTGATAGTTTATCATCATAAAATACACTTTGTAGTATTGGAGTCATCTCTTTCAATTTATCTGAATAAACATTTCCCAATAAAAATGTTGCCATTTCATAGACAAGGGTATAACCCAGCCATCATTAACACTTGCCAATGGGTATCCTCCTCTCTCGCTCTTGGGACTCTGACTCCGCTGGCAACAAGCACATAACAATTGACCTGGAAAGTATCCCTCAAACCATTTATTAATAATTTTTAGATGCTTTACCGACTTCTTCTGAAGAGGCAATTTATGAAAAGTTGAGCTCATTGTTTGCACCGTCCTCACAAATAATGAATGCTCTTAAAAACTACAAAGGCTGCAGTGAAGCTATCAGATCAGTAATCCATTTTTAAACTCTTGTCCCCTCTAACTCAGGCTATAAGTAAACCAAGTGAAGAAGCTGAGCGGTCTCTTTGGTCTGAACTCATCCCTTGCGTTGATAGTTTGCAAGAATTCTATGAATTTTCCCTTCAATTGGAAATAATGTTGGAATCATTGATAAAAATTCTATGTCAAGGGGATCCCATTGAAAACATCAAGCAATATCAAGCCTTAGCCCGTAAATTTGCTAACGTTATCCATTTCGCCATTGTATTTGATGATTTAAAAATGAGCAAACCGGATATTCAAAATGATTTCTCATATTATCGAAGATCTTTACCAAAAATTAAACTTCAATTAGGTGATGATGGTGTTAAAGTCCAAGATGATTTGGCAAACAAAATGTCCCTCTTCTATGCTTACCCGACACCAATGATGAGAAGCATTATAACAGCCATGACAAATTTTGTTGCTCAAGATAACTCTAAATTACAGCCAATATCAAACTGTCTGTCAACAATGGTCAATGCTTGTATAAACGCTGTGACTCAAAACAGTGTTAATGATAAACAGTTCTGTTTATATGTAATGGTTGCTTGTTTAGTGTTATATGATCACGTAAATGAAGAGGGAGCATTTGTCAAGAAAAGCCCAATTAATATTAAGCAAGTAAAGAAATTGATTGAAACTGATGGCGGTCCAATAGCTGAGCCATTACTGAATTGTCTGCGTTACACTACAAAACATTTGAATGATGAAAGTACACCGAAAGGAACTAGAAATCTTTTGAATGCAAATTAAAAATAAATATCGTATTTGAATAAACTGATAGCGTTAAAGCTACTAGCACAACTTTTATCAGTCCAAACCACGAACAACACCCACAGTCCATTGTTTCAAACTGTCAAGAATCATTGAAAGCAATCCAATCAATAGTCCAATTCTATAAATAACAGAAATACTCCAATTTAAATCATTCAAAGTCCAACATTGAACTATTGCCTTCACACTGATGTCATTGTTAGCAGTCAATCCTTCCATCAATGGACTGGCAGATGATAGCTCAGTGAATCCATTCAAATCATTTGGTATCACTTCAGACAATGTGCAAATCAACGCATTTTCTATAATTCTCTCTAAAAATTTTCCTTCAAATGTCAAAT
>JALHLL010000302.1 GCA_022844575.1 bacterium | reverse complement strand
AAAAATGATTAATGGATGCCTTTTGCACCGAGGTACCGTTCTGCGTCCAGTGCAGCCATACAACCGCTGCCCGCCGCCGTCACCGCCTGGCGATATATTTTATCCTGCACATCACCGGCAGCGAAAACTCCTTCCACATTTGTTTTGGAAGTGCCGGGAACGGTTTGGATATATCCTGCCTCATCCATTTGAAGGAACGGCTTAAAGATATCAGAGTTGGGCTGGTGCCCGATGGCTACAAAGAATCCACTGACAGGTATCTCCTGTTTCTCGCCGGTTTTGTTATTTTTAACCCGTACCGCTGTTACATTTTTCTCCCCGATTACCTCTTCGGTATCGGTGTTCCAGTACACTTTGATATTCGGTGCATTCAATACTCTTTCCTGCATCACTTTACTGGCCCGCATGGCATCCTTACGAATGAACATATGAACTGTTGTGCAAAGTTTAGAGAGATATAAAGCTTCCTCAGCAGCGGTATCACCAGCCCCAACAATCGCTACTTCTTTATTCCGGAAGAAAAAACCATCACAAACCGCACAGGCACTTACCCCATATCCGTTCAGGCGTTGCTCACTTTCCAGTCCCAGCCATTTGGCAGAAGCGCCGGTTGCAATAATTACTGCATCGGCTTCGATCAGTTTTTCTTCATCGATCCACACTTTATGTGGTTGCGAAGAAAAATCAACTTTGGTGGCTAACCCATACCGGATATCAGCACCCATCCGGGCCGCCTGTTTTTCAAAATCCACCATCATTTCAGGACCCTGCACGCCATTTGCATAGCCGGGATAATTCTCCACTTCGGTAGTGATGGTTAACTGTCCACCGGGTTGAATACCCTGGTATAATACGGGTTTCAAATTGGCTCTTGATGCATAAATAGCGGCTGTATATCCAGCAGGTCCGGAACCTATAATGAGGCAATGAACTCTTTCGTTTGCGGTAGTCTCCATTCGTCTGTAGATTTAAGAATTGGGCAAAATTAACTGTAAAAGCAATACTTAAATGTAACATAGACTGCAGTTTCGAAGCATGTGCAAAACCTGTCAGTCAAGGATGCAGCTACCGGGGTATAATAATCGTTCTGTACTGGGCTGCATACCCTCCGAAATAACCTAAGCCCCCGTTGCTGATATTACTGGTGACTTTTGTAGGTGAGGCAAACGGATTACCCACACTGGCGTAGGTAAACTCCATGGTGCGCCAGAAATCATAAGTAGCTTTATCGATATTGCAGAGTTTTAAGGTAACTGTATCTCCCTTATCAAAAAACGAATAGCCCTCCGGTACATTCCCATTCCTTTCCACCCCTCTTTCCACCTGGATATCGTAAGTGCTTCCGTCAATGATCTGGTCGTCAAAAACCGAATTAAGGCCCGGGTAAAATATTTCCTGGTTTCGTTTCGTAAAATAACGGGCATAATCACCTAAACCGGGCGGATCAGTTGCTTTGATCATTACTGCCACTTTCTCTGGTGGATTACTTCCCGGGGCCTGCTTCCAGTATAAAGAATCTATACGTTTGGTAATTGCCGGGATTGTCGTTGTGGCAGTATACTCTTTTCCGTCTGCTACGATGCGTAAGGAATACTGTTTGCTTAATTCCCCAGTAAAAGCCGTGGCAAGATCAGCTGAATCAATCGAATAATAGTAGAAATTCAGCCCGCCTCCAGCTACAATGGTATATTCTTTTAACCTGTGGGTAAGTGTACCGTTAGAAACATACACTTCTGCATTACGGACAAAACTATTGGCCAGGGTCGAAAGGTCTATCTGTGAAAAATATGCCTGGCTTTTTGTAAGGTACACAACAGGGGCTTGCCCATTCTCAATGCTGGCTTCCACCACCAGTTTTGGAGTCACATCATCCAGTTTAAAATCTACTTTTCTTTCACAGGAAATGAGCAGGATGCAAAAAGTCAGGATAGGAAATATTTTTTTCATAGCTATTACAAAAATAACCAGCAGAATGGAAAAAGGTTGTTAAGCCCCTGTATAAAAAACAACTCCGGCCAGATAACCGGCCGGAGTTATAAATAAAACCCATCATTTAAAATATTGCTTAGCCCAGGTATGCTTTCAATGCACTGCTGTAACGGGCTTTTTGTAAGCGCTTGATAGCTCTTTCCTTGATCTGGCGGATACGTTCTTTGGTCAGATCATATTTCTGGCCGATCTGCTCAATGGTAACACCATTTTCGCCATCCAGTCCGAAATATGCATTCACGATCTCTGCTTCACGGGGGCTGAGTGATTTCAGTACCCTGCGGATCTCGTTACGTAAAGAATCCTTCATCACATCATCATCCGTATCATCACCACCTTCCAGCAGGTCGCCCATGGCCACATCCTCTGCTTCATGCACAGGAGCATCCAGCGAGGTGTGACGGGTGTTGCTCTGGAAAATGTTGTTGATCTCCGTTTCGCTCATTTCGAGTAACTCAGCTAATTCTTCTGTTGATGGCTCTCTTTCATGTTCCTGTTCAAAAGCCATATAAGCTTTATTAGCCTTGTTGTAGGTGCCAATTTTGTTTTGAGGCAGGCGGACTAATCTGCCCTGCTCTGCCAACGCCTGTAAAATGGACTGGCGAATCCACCAAACGGCGTAAGAAATGAATTTGAAACCTTTGGTTTCATCAAAGCGTTGTGCCGCTTTGATCAGG
>JALHLL010000301.1 GCA_022844575.1 bacterium | reverse complement strand
GCCACGAATAAACTTGCCGAAGCATTTTTACAAGCTGCAACACAGGCACCGCACCCGATACAAGCAGCAGCTTCAAAAGCCCATTCAGCATCAGGTTTGGGGATAGGAATAGCATTACCATCCGGCGCATTACCCGTGTTTGCGGAAATATACCCGCCCTTTTGAATAATACGATCGAATGCACTACGGTCAACTACCAAGTCTTTTAGTACAGGGAAAGGTTTAGCCCGCCATGGTTCAATGGTAATCTCATCACCATCTTTAAACTTACGCATGTGCAATTGGCATGTTGTTGTTGCTTTTTCAGGTCCATGCGGCGTACCGTTAATCATCAATGAACAGGTACCGCAAATACCTTCACGGCAATCATGCTCAAATTCCACAGGTACTTCACCTTTAGTAATGAGTGTCTCATTGAGTACGTCTAACATCTCTAAGAATGACATATCGGGACTAATATCGTCAACCCGATATGTTACATGCCGACCTTCCGCAGCACGATTTTCCTGCCGCCATATATGAAGTGTAAGATTCATTATTTATAGCTCCTTGTAGCAAGTTTCACATTTTCAAAGGTGAGCGATTCTTTATGAAGATTCGGTGTTTTCCCTACTCCGGTATGCTCCCACACTCCGACATAAGCGAATTCATCATCATTACGTTTTGCTTCTCCATCCTCCGTTTGGTATTCCTCACGGAAATGTCCTCCGCAACTTTCATTGCGATGAAGTGCATCATAACACATCATTTCGCCAAATTCCAAAAAGTCGGCCACACGACCTGCAAGTTCAAGTGATTGATTAACATTTTCCGATTCACCGAGAACTTTAAGGTTTTGCCAAAATTCTTCGCGAATAGCCGGTATTTTCTGTAATGCTTCTTTTAGTCCTTTTTCATTACGTCCCATACCGCATTTATCCCACATAAGTAAACCAAGTTCACGGTGGAATGAGGTAGGGGAACGTTTTCCGTTAATGGATAGGAGTTTTCTAATCTGTTCTTCACTTTGTTTAACAGCCGCTTTAAACTCCGGCATATCATTATTGACAGCCGGTTGTTTAGCTTCGGCTAAGTATCCGCCGATTGTATAAGGGATAACAAAATAACCATCCGCTAATCCTTGCATAAGTGCACTTGCACCCAAACGATTTGCTCCGTGGTCGGAAAAATTAGCTTCGCCCAACACATGTAAGCCGGGTATCGTACTCATAAGATTATAATCCACCCACAAACCACCCATTGTATAATGGGGGGCGGGGTAAATTCTCATAGGTACTTTATAAGGATTTTCGCCTGTAATGCGCTCATACATCTCGAACAAATTACCATAACGATCACTTATCGCTTTTTCGCCTAAGCGACTTATGGCATCCGAGAAATCAAGATATACACCGCGTCCGCCCGGTCCTACACCACGCCCGTCGTCGCATGCTTCTTTAGCACTGCGCGAAGCAATGTCGCGTGGCGATAGATTGCCGAAACTCGGATATTTACGCTCTAAATAATAATCGCGTTCATTCTCAGGAATCTGATCGGGTGTACGATTATCACCTTGTTTTTTAGGCACCCAAATACGTCCATCATTACGTAATGACTCGGACATGAGGGTCAATTTCGATTGATGATCGCCACTTACAGGAATACAGGTAGGGTGTATTTGCGTATAGCACGGATTTGCAAAGCCCGCTCCCTTTTTATAAGCACGGAATGCTGCCGTTACATTACATGCCATGGCATTGGTAGAGAGATAAAAGACATTGCTGTAACCGCCTGTTGCTAAACAAACTGCATCTCCCGCAAAACTTTCTACTTTACCTGTTGCCAAATCGCGAGTAACAATACCGCGAGCATGTCCATTTACTAAAACCAGGTCAAGCATTTCCTTACGTGTAAATAGCTTTACTTGTCCCGCACCTACTGTTTTTGAGAGAGCAGAATAAGCCCCAATCAATAATTGCTGACCTGTTTGTCCGCGGGCATAAAATGTTCTTGAAACTTGTGCACCGCCGAATGAACGATTAGACAAATAGCCGCTATACTCACGAGCAAAGGGAACACCTTGTGCTACGCATTGGTCAATAATATTTAAACTGACTTCCGCAAGACGGTGTACATTCGCCTCACGAGCACGAAAATCTCCGCCTTTGACCGTATCGTAAAAAAGACGATGAATACTATCACCATCATTCTGATAATTTTTTGCTGCATTGATACCACCTTGTGCGGCTATGCTATGTGCCCGTCGTGGGGAATCATGATATGTAAAGCATAAAACATTATATCCTAATTCGGCAAGGGAAGCAGCAGCTGCCGCACCGGCTAAACCGGTACCGACAACTATAACTGTATATTTTCTTTTGTTTGCGGGGTTGACAAGTTTCAAATCGAATTTATGATTCGACCATTTATCTTCAATGGAACCTGTTGGTATTTTTGAATCCAATCTCATAATCTTAATGTCCTCCCGCTTTATGTATAATTCCAAGCATTACGCTTACCGGAATAGCTATATATCCAATAGTAATAAGTGCCGCTAAAGCGGGCCCTAATTTTTGGATTAGTTTATTATAGTTGGGATGATTCAAACCCAAAGTTTGAAAAATACTTGAAATAGCATGGCTTAAATGTAATCCTAAAAACATCATGAAAATGACATAGACAACGGCAATAAATACATTGTGAAAACTATCCAC
>JALHLL010000300.1 GCA_022844575.1 bacterium | reverse complement strand
CCAGAGCATCCTCGCTCTTGTCAACTCCTTAACGCAGCCAGTCCATACTTTTCCTTGTTGACAAAAGTGACTGGAGCAGGAGAATTCATCTACACTTCCACAAGAAATAATGGCATATTTCAAACTCAGAATCAGAAAGGTATCATAATTTCATCGGAGCGGACCCTCTCCGTCCAAACAATAACCATCATTGCCGTTAGTGTTTCTGTGGGTGTGGCTGTGTTAACCATCTTCGTTATAACATTGATCAGATTCTTGGCAAATCGCAATATTTCCAAACACACTTCACTGTAAATATATAAATTTTTTCAAAAATGGATAGTCCATCTAATTATTGGCCGGATTTGACTCAAATCCCGTGGAATAAATTAAAATTGTGGAAATTTTATCCATAAAAGGAAAGATATATCTGAAGGCGGATAAATTGCAGTTCAACCTTTCGTCTATAAAAAGATTAGTTCCATATCATTGATACAATAATCTAAACATGAAATTGTTGAATACTATTGTGTTGAGTACATTAGGTATGACAGTCAGCGTGTCTGCTCTTTGTGGACCTGGTGGTGCATCCTGCCCATCTGAATATCCTTGCTGCTCTAAATTTGGCTTTTGTGGAAATACAGCTGACTACTGTGCTCCAGAAAATTGTATAATGGGCTGCTGGAATAGCCCATCTCTTGGCCGATGTGGTCCAGGTTTGGCATCATGTCCGTCTTCAGCACCATGTTGCTCTCAATTTGGATATTGTGGAAGCACTGCTGATTACTGCGCACCTGTTAACAAATGTCAATCAGGATGCTGGTCAAGTGACTTGCCACCAATGTCGCCAGTTAAAACAACAGTCACTGTTAGTCAACCAACCAGCTCAGCTCAAATCACAGCGACAAGAACAGCCACAGCAACCGCAACAGCAACCGCCACTGCTACGAGGACAATGACAGCCACAGTTACAGCTCCAGGACAAGTAGATCCATTGACACCACCAACTACTTATATTCCAGCAAAAGAAGAAGAAGATCCATGGTATGATTCCCGCGGTCTCTACAGCTCCTGTGTCAAGAAGGGAACAATCGCCTTGACTTTTGATGATGGCCCATCTCCATACACATCTAGCTTACTTCAAATCTTGAAATCCCACAATGTTAAAGCCACATTCTTTGTTGTTGGACAACAAGTTAAAGAATATCCAACAATCTTGCGTGATGTTTACATTGCTGGCCATGAAATCGCTTCACACACATGGTCTCACCCACATTTGCCAAAATTAAAAATGAAAGATGTCAGAACTGAGCTCATCCAAACCTCAGATATCATTAAAAGATACATTGGTGTAACGCCACGTTTCATGAGACCTCCATACGGAGAAGTCAACGATTCCGTCATTTCAACAATTACTGGTATGGGATACAGAATGATCAACTGGAACTTAGATACAAATGATTGGAATGTATACAACACAAATCCATCCATGATTTACCAGACATATGCAGGTGAATTGAATCGTTATGGAAACAACATTGCTGCCAAATCATGGATTAACTTATCTCATGATATGTATGAAGAGACTGTTAATTCAGTTGATGCCATGATCAAATTGGCAAAGAGCTATGGATACACATTTGTAACCATGAGTGAATGTTTAGGTGAAAAGACACCATATCGTTTTTAATTGAGTGACAATAAAAATATTTAACGACAGGGGACTGCCCACACATTTCTCTATGGAAGATTTGCCAGAGCTACCAGAAGGGACACCGCTATATATCAACCTGACAGCCGGTGCTCTTGCCGGTATAGCAGAACACACTGTTATGTATCCTTTTGACTTTTTGAAAACAAGAATGCAAGTTATTAACCCATCACCAGCTGCTGTGTATACTTCTGCTACACATGCCTTAAAGACTATTACATCCACCGAAGGGATAGCTAGGCTATGGAGAGGTGTTGTATCAGTGCTATTGGGTGCAGGTCCAGCTCATGCAGTTTATTTTGGGTCATATGAATTTTGTAAAAGACATATTTCACGCTTGTTACCCCGAGGGGCAGATGGATCAGTTCATCCCCTTTCAGCAAGTATCGCAGGTGCATCAGCTACAATAGCAAGCGATGCACTAATGAACCCATTTGATGTTGTTAAACAGAGGATGCAGTTACATAATTCTCAATATCGGGGTGTATTCAATTGTGCTGCAACTCTACTTAAAACAGAGGGTTTATTAGCGTTTTATGTCTCTTATCCAGTAACTTTAATATCGAATGTACCATTTCACTCAATACAATTTCCGCTCTATGAATATTTCCGTCATTTACTGAGCACATCAGAATATGATCCTATGGCCCACATTATGGCTGGTGGTTTGGCAGGTGGAACAGCTGCAGCATTAACAACTCCTATTGATGTTGTCAAGACTTTTCTTCAAACAAAAGGTGCATCTTCTGATCAAATAATAAGGGAAACAAATTCACCTTTCAAAGCAGCAAAAATTATCTATAATAGATCTGGCTACTCTGGATTTTTCAGAGGGTGGCAACCAAGAGTATTAACTTTTGTTCCATCTACAGCTGTTTGTTGGGGGACATATGAGTATTTTAAATGGATTATAAATAGAAATATCGAGCATAAAAATGAGTAATAAATTCGTCAGTGTGGATTTCCCGTGGGTTTGAAATTTCTAGCTTCGAAAATTACCGGGGTCATTCAATGAGGTATGTATACTGTGAAATCAACCATCCATCCTAATTTCATTTGCGTTAATATGTT
>JALHLL010000299.1 GCA_022844575.1 bacterium | reverse complement strand
GGTTCCAGGAAATCAATACTGCTTTCGGACAGTATGAAAATGCCAATATTGATACGATTCTGTATTTTATTGACAACGAAATTCACCATCGGGCGCAAGGCACGGTCTATTTGCGCGCATTGGGTATTGAGCCCCCGGCGTTTTGGGATCGGTCTTGAGCAGATTCTTCTCCAATGTTTGCTTTTATCACACGCATCCAGTATTTTGCAGCGCTGGATGCGTGTTTCACAGGGCTGAGCATTGAAAAGCAAAAATGAATAATTTAATAAATATGTACGATAATAACGAAGCGTATTCTAAAACGATTAGAGACTCGCATCAAAAGCACGTTGAAGATGCAAAGCCCCCTGAAGGAAAGTTTGCCATTGAACTTAGGGAAAAGCAAAAAGCCCTTACGGGTTCTCTCAAAAAACTTATCCCGTATGGTTTTTTTTATTTTGCCTATGATATTAAGAAAAATGAAATAATTAAACCGGATGGGATTGGCGGGATTCAAAAATGGCTTGGAATAGATGAAAATTCTTTTACTATAGATATCTATAATGATTTATTTCATCCTGCACTTAAGGCCATGCAGGGGTTTTATGCCAGAGGGCTGGTAAAAGCACTGAACTCTAAGTATATTGACACCAATGGAGTTGAAAAAAGCATAGTTCTTGACATCGAAAAAGTCCATTTTAATTATACACAAGCAATAAAAAAAGGAATCGATAAGGATGAATATTGGTTTGTAAAGAGAACGTTAATTCCCTATATTTATACAAACGAAAACAGGTTGCTTGGTTGGTTAAATATTTTTAGCATAATTAATGATTATGAAAATCATCCTTTCATATTTCAAAACAGCAGTTTGACTAATGAAGAAGTGTTGCACATAAAGAATTGTTCATTGGGGAATATCTCAAGGAAAGAGCAAGTTGATATATTGTCTCAAATGCTCTCAGAAGTATCAGATACCGTAAAAGACAGAACACATACACAAAGCAGGAAAACTATTGACAAATACATCAGAGAGAGTATTGACATCCTCAACTGCTATGCAAGTCTCGCAAAAGAGAAAAGGCTGTTGGTGCCCGGGAATATTGAAGACGTGTTGGTTATCAGTGCACAGGCAGTAGCAGAAAGATTAAGAGAGACCTTGATTGCAAATTTAAAAAATCCTAATTTACTTGTTGATATCGGATGTCCATATAAAGAAAAATATGTTACCAATCACAATGCCCAAATCCTGAAAGCCATTGACAAGAAATTTTCCTATGACCCTGAATTGAAGCAAAGCGTATGTTTTAATAAAAAACAAATGCATGTTTTCAGAGAAATTACCGACTTTGTTCATTTCCTCATGGTACAATCCATCCTGCCTTTAAACGATTGACTTAGATCGCCACTCATTTCTCACCTCCCGACTAAGTATCCTACTAAATTTATCATCATACAAAAATTTGGAGCCAAATCCTGTTGGCTATACTTTTGTTGCATTGGTTTCATTAAGCAGTCATGAATTACCTTCGATTTTCAAATCGGCGAAAGCATGTCGTCTTCATGGTTTACATGTCGTAACAAATAGATCTTAGGGAAGTCAATACCATCCAAAAGTATTAACAAAACATCTGATTTATGAAAAAAATACTTACCGACAATCCGGGCATCAATAATGCCGGAGTGGCGCTCTCTTTAAACACAGGAACTTTTCCGGAAAAATTTAAAAAGAACTTTGGAAAAAGCCTTTCGGCTGAGTTTTGGGAAGCAGTAAGCAATGAAGATGTATCTGTTTCAGAATTATTTGCTAAAGCAGTAAGTAGTGAACGTACAGATCGGAATAAAATAATAAAGAAAACCTTCGAATGGTTAAAATCAGCAGGCGTAATTGAAGAAACCGCAAATGAAATGACAAAATTTGACCAGGCATTCAAGGGATTTTTTGCCTTCAAAAAAGCCAGAAAGAAGCTAAAGAAGTCAGGATTTGATACATCCGGGATTGAATCCTGGTATCTTAACCAAAATCAATCCATTTTAGGCGGAGCTATTACGACCCTTATCTCAATTATTTTAATTACTGGTTATTGGCATGACACCCCTGAATTCTATTTTATTACCCTGCTCTTGCTTGGGCCTTTTATAGTTTATTTCCTTTAT
This sequence comes from bacterium, assembly GCA_022844575.1. GTDB lineage: Bacteria > Bacteroidota > Ignavibacteria > Kapaibacteriales > UBA961 > UBA2353. Next base: position 643 of record JALHLL010000299.1, on the reverse strand, counting down.
TTATTCTTGGAATGGTTCTTAAAAAACACTATTGGTGAAATTCATAGCCATCGTGGACGCGGCGATACCCTGAATTCATTTTGTGAGCTATTGGTTTCTTCTCCAGCGAATTTTCTTATAATTAGCGAAAATTGCTATGACGACCAGGTTTTTAATTATTTTTTTTCATTATTCGACATTCAGTATTTTCCTCAACAGTTAAAAAATTGCCCTGTAAAAAAATACGACCCACCCAAAATTGAGTATTTGGATTTTCCAATGGCCATATAATTCTTTTAATATTTGCCTTAACTTACTTTTAAAAAAATCAGCAAAATGAATAGTTCGCAACTTAAACACCTCGTCCAGGATGAGGCAAGACGTCTTTTTGCCTATACGCAAGGTAATCAAATCCACATGGATCAACATCCCGAACCCTCATTTGAAGAGTATGAAACCGGTCTTTTTTTATCACAAAAACTGACCGAACTCGGGATTCCGCACGAACATGGATTGGCCAAAACAGGGGTCAAAGCATTTGTCGAAGGGAAAAACACAAAAAATGTAATTGCATTGAGAGCAGACATTGATTGCCTCCGGGGTATTCAAGACGAAATCACAGGGCCAAACCGTTCGCTACGTGATGGCTTTAAAAATGCTTGCG
>JALHLL010000298.1 GCA_022844575.1 bacterium | reverse complement strand
AACCTTTGACGGGGTGCATATCCTGAACCGGGATATTGTTTCTTCTAAACCGGATATTGTCGTGAAACTGAAGGACGAAGCCAAATGGATGATCCTGGATGATAACAGCCTGGCAAAAGTATCTGTTCGCTTCCCTGATGGTAGCTTACGGCAGTTCCAGTTTAACAGTGACACCCTGCAGTTTACCCCTGCCGGACAGGCACCGAATACAGATAATACAGCTACGATCAATTTTAAACCTCATTTCCTGGCAGATGGCGATTACGAACTGATCGTTTCCGGAAAAGATAAAAGTGATAATACAGCAGGAAATATCGAATACAGGGTGGCATTCCAGGTGATCAATAAACCAATGATCTCCAATATGCTCAATTACCCGAACCCGTTTACTACTTCTACTGCGTTCGTATTCACGATAACCGGCAGTGAAGTGCCACAAAATATCCGGATCCAGGTAATGACCATCACCGGAAAGATCGTCAGGGAAATAACAAAGGATGAATTAGGGCCATTGCATATTGGACGGAACATTACCGAGTTCAAATGGGATGGAACGGATGAATATGGCCAGAAACTGGCGAATGGTATTTATCTGTACCGGGTGATCACCAACCTGAATGGCAAGTCACTTGATAAATACAAAGCTGAAGGTGATAATACGGATAAATATTTCAATAAGGGATACGGGAAAATGTACCTGATGCGCTAAAAGGGAGATTTTTAAATTCAAAATATGGGCTGCCTGGTGCAGCCCTTTTCTTTATTCGTAAACCAAAGCAGTCACGAATTGCTATTTTTGCTGTTCGTTCAAAAAAAGTCTATGGCAAAAATTGGAATCAATATAGCAACCGGGAGTTTGCAGCAGCAGGAAATGATCGTGGGTATTGACCTGGGAACAACGAACAGCCTGGTGGCAATCATTCACCCGGAAAGCAGGAAGCCGGTCGTCCTGAAAGAGCATGATGGTAATGCCCTTGTTCCTTCTGTTATTCATTTCGGTGAAGCCGGGTTGGTATCCGTCGGAGACGAAGCGAAAAAATATCTTGTGGCTGAGCCACATAATACTATTTTCTCTGTCAAGAGGCTGATGGGCAAATCCTATAATGATGTAAGGGATTATTCTTCTTTCTTTACTTACAAAGTAATTGATGATAACAGTGAGAGCCTCGTAAAGGTGCAGGTCGGAGATACGTTTTATTCACCGATAGAATTATCATCTTATATTCTCAAAGAATTAAAAGCAAGGGCAGAGCATATTCTGAAAACACCCGTAACTAAGGCTGTAATTACTGTACCAGCCTATTTCAACGATGCGCAGCGACAGGCAACAAGAGATGCGGGTCGTTTAGCGGGCCTGGATGTATTGCGGATAGTGAATGAACCAACGGCGGCCAGTCTTGCTTATGGTTTGGGGCTGAGAAATGATGAGACAAAAACAATTGCTGTATATGATCTGGGTGGCGGAACCTTTGATATTTCTGTACTCAGAATCATGGGTGGAATATTTGAAGTATTGTCAACCAATGGGGATACCTACCTGGGTGGGGATGATTTTGACAGGGCGATTGCACAACACTGGTCTGCAAAACTGGGACTGACGGAGGAAGAACTTACCTCGAATAAAAATATTGCACAAGAACTTCGTTTGCTGGCTGAAGAAGCCAAAAAGCAGCTTTCTTCTGCTACTGAATTTAAGGGAAACATTGCCGGGGAAGAATTACTGCTAACCCGAGAAGAATTTGAAAGCCTCGCAAAACCATTTGTTGACAGAACGATACAATGTTGTAAAAATGCCATGCAAGATGCGCAGCTAAGTATAACTGATATCGACGAAGTGGTGATGGTAGGTGGCTCTACAAGAGTTCCACTGGTAAAAAAATCAGTGGCTGAATTTTTCGCCAGGGCATTACATGATTCATTAAATCCGGACGAAGTAGTGGCGTTGGGAGCAGCCGTGCAGGCAGATATCCTGGCTGGTAACAACAAAGATTTTTTATTGCTGGATATTACGCCACTCTCTTTAGGAATTGAAACGATGGGTGGATTAATGGATGTATTGATACCCCGTAATTCTAAGATACCTTCAAAAGCAGGCAGGCAATATACCACGCAGAAAGATGGCCAGCCCGGAATGCGAATATCGGTTTACCAGGGAGAAAGGGACCTGGTAAAAGATAACCGGAAATTGGCTGAGTTTAATCTTACCGGTATCCCGGGAATGCCCGCAGGTTTGCCCAAAGTGGAAATATCTTTCCTGGTAAACGCTGATGGTATCTTAGTGGTTAAAGCAAAAGAGCTGCGTAGCGGGGTAGAACAGACAATCGAAGTAAAACCTCAATATGGTTTGACCGATGAAGAAGTAGAGAAGATGCTGCTGGATTCAATTACTCATGCAAAAGAAGATATTCAAATAAGGGCATTGGTGGAGGCGCAGACAGAAGCCCGGCAGATATTAGATACAACAAGACAGTTTGTGGAAAAGAACAAAGGGTTTTTGTTGCCGGAAGAAGTAAATCTTACCGAAGCATCAATGATGGAGCTGGAACAAAAAATGTCTTCAGCAGATAAAGATGCTATACAGGCTGCTATAGAAAAACTGAATGAGATATCAAGGCCTTATGCAGAAAGGTTAATGGATCATGCCATATCAACTGCGATGAAGGGTAAGAGTATTACAGAATAAGCATTCAGCGTATTACGGCTTCGAGTATTTTATAAGAAACCGTTTCTGCCAGTACTGTAGCCTGGAAAGAAAGCATTGCGGCTCTGTTTACTGCAAG
>JALHLL010000297.1 GCA_022844575.1 bacterium | reverse complement strand
CTTGCAATGCAAACAAACAACTCTATTAATGGTTATAATCCCGGTGGTGGTGGTGCGGGAAGGAATGGAATAGCCGGCAATGGCGGAGGCAGTAATGGTGCTGCACAGACAGGCAAGGGGAATAAACCGACTTATAACTCTGCGAATGACCCTGCCGTAAAGGAGTTTAATAGTCTTGTACAAAGTCATCCCGAATCATCAGAGCCAGAGTTGAAAGATGGAAATACACGCTTTGAAAAAACCTATCCACTCTGGCGTCTTGGAGTCTTACTTGATGGAGATGAGCCAAGTACAGGGCCAGTAGGTAGTAAACCGTCAGCTGGGTTTGTCGGTGTTATGTTTACTTACTTTGTTCGCGTTACAAAGTCACCAATACTTAATGAGAAGTTTGAGACCATAGGTTATCAAGATAGAATAGACATATCTGCAACTGCGCAACCATCGAATGATGTTGGACAAATCATGGGTAGTTCCACAGCGGATTTGTTAGCAAATGGAAAGACGATAGCAAGTAGTACGCTGGTGCGTGAAAGAACATCCACTAAAGGAATAATTCCAGACGGTACAATTTACCTAGGAACTGCTTCTTTCTTTGTACCTTCATATCAAAACATGCAGATAAGTGTCCATGGTATTGTTAATTACCAGAATGGTATGGGTTGGGGGGTTCTATCATTTGTAAATGATATTCTTTCACTAAAATAAAATAAAAAATGAATACGTACTTATTTATAATTATAGCAGCTTCAATGTTAATCAGTTGTAAAGATGTGAAATCAAAACACTCTTCGGATTTACACCATAAAAGCGATACGGTAAGGCATTCCTTGAGAGGTCATGAAACGGATAGTGCCAAGTTAGAAACTATTAAGCTCCTTAATAGTAAAGCATCAGAGTACCATTTAAGAGTTTTCTCATTAGATCTCGATGATTCTAAGGGGTATTTATTAGACAGTCTCCAATACTATCACGAAAAAACGTTAGAAATTGATTCTACAAACTTTGTAGCACTTACAGGTCTTCGAGATGTTTATGTTATGAGAAAGAATGCTCAAAAAGCAGTTTACTACGCCAAGAAGATTTTCATAAACACACCTAAAGGTGAGTATTATGCTAATTTAGAAATATATAATATATATGAAAATTTATATATGAAGAAAGAAGCACTAATATCCCTTCAAAAAGGGATAAAATTAATTAGTGATCACCTAAAGAACAGTAGTGTTGAAGATCCGGAACTGTTATCTCTACTGCAACTTTATATTGCAAGAAACGGAAAAATTGACGTAGCTTATGCTGAATTAGAAAAACTTGACAAAAAATTTCCAAATAATAAACATATTCTTAATACTTTAAAAATCCTAAAATTTGTGAAATTCAAATAGAAATTTTTATGAGTACCTATGATTAACAAACAAAAATCAAACGAGGATATCATGCTTTTTAGAAATTGGTGTGTCATTTTTCTTGAATATATGATAGGTCGTGAGAAAAAAGAAGGAAAAAATGACTATTCACAATATAGTGAGTTGATTGATATTGTAGACCGAGAAAGCGATAAGGGTAATTTACGTGGTTTAAGGGCATTAGTAAGCGATTTTTTAGAATGGCATAGCTATTTCCCCGAAGTCGAAAAGAGAGAAATAAATACGATGCTAAAAGAAAAACTTGGTAATAATTACTTGACAATAAACACTTTTCGAGATAAAATTGTTAAAAGGGTTTTAAAAACAAAACAAATTCTTTCCGACGATGATTATTATGCCGTAAGCAGTTATGTACATGATTCGGATATGCAATTAAAATATCCGGAGAAAGTAAATAAACTGGAACTTATTATGAGTAATTATCAATCCGAAGAATTAAGGAATCAACAATCAGCTTAAGATGTAAATAATTTCGGTGCAGGGCTACCGGCAATATCATTTAGCAAGGAAGATATAGAGATTCTATATAAAATAGGAGCAAATGTTGATTTTGACATCTATGCACTGAACGAAAATTAACAGAAGAATGTTGGTATAATAAAATTACTATAAACTCTTAAAAATCCTCACTATAATTTATAATAGAATTATGGTGAGGAAGGTGTAATGTTGTCATTAATGTATGAGTATATTCCACACATATGCAAAAATTGATGATGGGGGTACGCATCGTAATAGCGGATGGACAACAACAACGGCGGGTTTCGATAGCAGAATAACGGGCGGGCAATCTCTGTATAGAGGCGGCAGCCATTCCATAGTACAGCAACAACTTATGGGTAATCCGCTTTCTCCTTTTAGGGTGGATAGTGCGGTTGCTCGATTGAATGGCAGAAATCAAATTTTTAAGGGATTCAGCCCCGAAGGTAAAGTAATACGCTCCACCACCAATGATGCCGGTATAATGGATACCTTGGTGAATAATGATAGTACGATACAAAGGAGTATAGTGCGTTTCGGCAAGCCGAGTAGTTTCGGCCTGCCGCCCGATAGCATTATTCCCGATTGGTATGGCTTATGTACCGTTGCCACCCATTTTGATGAAACAGGCAAAAAAACAACGTCGATGAGTGATGGATTAGGGCGTACGCGAAGAGTGATTATCGATAGTGCCGGTTTGCGATTTATTACCCGATTTGAATATAATGCACTGTCTCAGCTTATCCATACGGTATCGCCGCGGGGTGATTCAACACATTATAGTTATGAATTGTCCTGTAATAAGTTGACAGAAAATTAAAGTCTCCCGGTTGCCCTTTGAGCCGGGATTTTTTGTAAATGAACCTGATTGGGCGTTTTTAATT
>JALHLL010000296.1 GCA_022844575.1 bacterium | reverse complement strand
CATTAGCCGACGGTGTATTAAATGCAGCGACTTTACTTCTTCGATAACAAACTACTGTTCTTCCATTGCTACCGTTTACGGGTCGGAAATAACAAAGATAAAACCGTACGGAATCGGGTGAAAGAACATATTTGGAAAGCGTGGAATCATAAACGGGAATAGGAAAGCTGATAAGTTTTCTTTGATTACTATGAGCAAGAATACCGTTAATACCTGTATCGGCTTTTATCGGTCGAATGCGGAAAATCTTCCCTTGTCCGGGCAAAAAACGATGTGAGAGCGAACGTTCGCTGCCGATAATCGTATCGAGCGTACCGCCCACTTCCTGAATGTGTAACAAAGAATGCGCGCCATTATGATAATGCGCTCTGAACGGTATCGTTATTTCTCTTGTGCCGTGTTGTGTCCAATATTCATTTTTCCATAATAAAGAATCGGGTGACACCGTACAGCTATCGATATATTCGGCGGCGGAGAGGAATTTAAGCCGTTTCGGTTGTGTCGTATCGCCAATAGGTGTGCGAAGCATGCGGAAAGGGTCGGTACGACGATTAACGACACCGATATAAAACACACTATCGAACTCTTTTTGTGTATCGTTTTTATCACGGAGAACAGAAAGGTCATAGAATACGGAGTCTTTTGGCTCATAGAAAGGATTACCGAGATGTGTTCTCTCAAGCGGACGTAAACGGAAACCCGTTTGCCCCGTATTGACCTTATACCGTATCAGTTGTCCCATAGCGGCGGTATCGCCCGAATAAACGCTTTTATATCCCTTGCTCATCCACGATACCAAACGCAAACGCATTATTTCATCGTCATTATTATTCATAAAATCAAAGGCATGTTTTACACTTAATCGGGTTGATTTTAAGCCGAGATAAATACGGTTGGAATCAACGGAAAATAATGCGGCTGTTCTTGCTCTGTTAATATACTTGCTCAAATAGGTAGAATCATTCTGCATTAAGAAATCACCGTCATTAGGGTCATCGGGATTGTATAAGCCCGGCTCTTGTACTTTGCGTAAAGTAAAATATCCCTCATGTGTTTGTATTAATGTATCGGCAGGAGTAAGGAATGTGGTTAGAGGATATGAGCCGCCATTATCAATCATAAACCCTTTTGCACCGCGAATAATATCAGCCCAAAATAAATACCGTATCTCCTCACCTGTATTTTCCCTTTTCGCATCCTCACGGACGGCACGATTTTTAGGCGGAGGGCAAGTAAGATTAGTATCGAGAATGTGCCAAATATTATGAATTTGTTTTTGCGACCACCACGGCACTTCATTATAGAGTGACTTATCATTATCACCATAGATATATTCCGCCGCATGTTTATAATCGAGAGCTATTTGAAATGTATAAGGGCGATTGTTCACATAAAAGGATAGGGTCGGTATTGTCATCGTATCTATCGATTGTAATTCCGCACGGGTCATATACCCCTGTATAGTATGTTTACCATAAATGTCAATATCCCATTTCACTACGGAGGTTTCATACATGGATTTTGTCGTATCACCGAAATTAGCCCATTGCCACCCGACACTACTATTATTATGAGCCATTAAATAACCATGCGACCAACCGAGAGACTCTCTGCCCGAACAATTAGCTCCTTCACGTTTTCGATAAAACGGTGCGGCAACACGCCCTTCAATATTAGGTAAACCGCTAAAACGCCAATAATATTTCGGTTCTACTATGTGCTGTAAATGATGATGTATTGTTTCGCCCGCATCTGAAAAAGCATAACCGTTTGTTAAATTGTTAAAATACCGATAACTTAATAATGTTGACCACCGTAATTCTATGGCAGGACTGAAACCGCGTACCTTTACTTGCGGTGCATATGTTTGCATACCTGTAATAAAATCTTGCATTTTCGTATAAAACCGAGAATCTCTTTCGCCGCGCATCAATTCTTTATTGGAAGTATCTTCCAAACGAATATAATCAATACTAACAGGGAAGCCGAAAGAGGTTACTTCCACACTCAAGCTGTCAATATGAAAATTACCTTCGGCAAGGTCGGCGGCATCATTACCCGTTGTAAAAAGCCAAGTGCCATTATTAAGTACGGGGTTTAATTGAAGTGTATCTTGATTCCAATCAGTCAAGCGGAAATAAGCAAAATAGGTAACATCGGGAGTATGTCCGCTTATGCCATGTAGGGGTAACATCTTACGGGTGATAACTATAATTGAGTCTTGTTGTGGTTTGCATTTTCCATTCCAATAACCGCGTGTATGCCAAGTAGCCGTATCGGGTATGGAATCGAAAATGATGGAGAAGTCATTTCTTGGAAATTTAGTACTGTCACTTAAATTTCTTGCCCAATATTTAATGCGTAAAGAAAGAGCGGGAGTATTGGTTGTATCGGTATCGGTGCTATCGGTACGGCGTATATTGATTGCTACATACCACCGTTGCCCTATAGGCGGTGTTGTGTTCGGTTTACCTCTGCCAAAGCCGCGATTGGGTGACATATTCTTAAAGACCAATCCCGAACCGTTTACTTTTATTCTGCCAAGCGGTTTATTCGGAGTCGCCGTATCGAGTTGGCTGATGGAAGTATTACGCCATAACCACCCGAATACCGCTCCCGAACTATCATAATGATAGGGGCGAAAATCATTTGTCAACAAGGGTGTTATTTCGGCATCGAAACGGTAACCACCTCCGCTTAAAATACCTTTATCTTCAAGAATAGTACCCATTCCGTTTTTTGTACCGACATAATTGGAAGGCGAACCCGTACCATGTGTCATATTCGCACCGATATAA
>JALHLL010000295.1 GCA_022844575.1 bacterium | reverse complement strand
GGTGACAGAAGATAAGGCACTCAAGGTGACAGGGGTGCATGTTCCACAATTTGAAACAGCGACAGCGTAAAACACACATTATTTAACTACTTAATTATTATAAAAATGGAAACTTCAAATGGTAATGGCAACGGCAGCCATGTTCAAAAAGTCGAAACAAGGACAATAGCGGATGCAGTCCTTGCAAAAATAAAGGTATTCGAGTCTAATAAAGAGATCAGATTGCCGGATGATTACAGTGTAGAAAATGCGATAAAGTCAGCATTCCTGATCATTCAGGAAACAAAAGACAGGAATAACAAACCTGCGCTTGAAGTTTGCACCAAAGAATCAATTGCAAATTCACTTCTTAAAATGGTTGTTTGGGGCCTTTCCCCTTTGAAAAAACAATGTGACTTCATTGTATATGGCAATGAACTACAATGCACACCTGAATATACCGGAAACATTGCCTTGGCAAAAAGGTATGGAGGCTTAAAGAGAATCAAAGCCAATGCTATATTCAAAGGGGATGAATTTGCTTTTGAAATTGACGGCAATACCGGATTGAGAAAAGTTACCAAACACACTCAGACCCTTGAATCAATTGGCAGTACTGATGTAATTGGCGCTTATGCTGTCATTGAAATGGAAGATGGAACATTCGATACTGAGATCATGAATATCAATCAAATCAAAGCTGCCTGGAATCAGGGAGCAATGAAAGGTGGTAGTCCTGCGCATAAGAATTTCCCTGATCAAATGGCAGCTAAAACGGTAATCAATCGTGCTTGCAAGCTTCTGATCAGATCCAGTTCTGATAGTGTTCTTTTTGATTCAGAAGAAAAGGAAGAAACTGAAAGGCCGGTTCAAAAAGAGGTCAGACAGGAGATTCAGCAAAAGGCCAATAAGACTCCATTGTCTATTGAAGATGCTGCAATTGTAACCAACGAACCTGTACGCAACGAGTCTGTGCATAATGAACCAGAATACACAGATTCTGAAGTAGTGGAAGAACCTGCATTAGTTAACCCTGAAGCTATTGCTGGCTTCTAAAAAACCTCTTCATTATGGCTAAGGCAGATTATGACTACACCATCCACACAGAGAATAAGACACTCGCTATTGTGGACCTCGACAAGGGCGGAATGTCCGTTACAAACGACATTGAATGTGTCGTGCATGAAATAGCTGGTATCGAACAAATCAATCCAGCTGACTACCTGATTGTTTACCGGGATTCGCAAGGATGCTGGGACGGATGGAATCACAGCGATAGAAGCTTTGTGGCATTGTTCGAAAAGACTTCTGAAGAGGCTTTATTATCGCTTGAATTACACTACAATTTCGCATAATGCAGCTGCACGTTATAAATTCAAACTCAAAGGGTAATGCCTATATTCTTTCCAATGAAAGAGAGGCGTTGCTCATTGAGTGCGGAGTAAGATTTGATCGGATCAAAATAGCACTGGAGCATAAGATTAGCAAGGTGGTCGGTTGTATTGTCACACACGAGCACGGAGATCATTGTAAGGGTGTTGGTAATGTTCTAAAAGCCGGAATTGACGTGTATGCTCATGTGGAAACCCACAAAGCAATGGGAACCTTTACGCATCATAGGGCAAAGTTTGCAGTCAGTACCAAAGCATTCAAATGTGGTTCATTCAAGATCCTTCCATTTGCTGTCAAGCATGATGAAGCTGTCAAAGGATCATTAGGTTATCTGATCAATCATCCTGAATGCGGAAACGTGCTATTCATGACCGATTTATATTACACTGAGTATGTATTTCCGAACCTGAATAATATCATAATTGAAGCTAATTATTGTCAGGAAATATTGGATAATCACAGGGCTAACGGAACGGCAAAGCAGTTTCTTCAAGATCGTGTCATTGCCTCCCATATGTCCTTACAGAACTGTAAAGAGACGTTGCTGGCAAATGACCTGACTAATGTCAATAACATTGTACTTATCCACCTATCCGACAGGAATTCAGATGCAAAGCGATTTCAAAAAGAGATACAGCAAGCAACAGGAAAGATGGTATATGTTGCTGATGCCGGGATGGCCATTGACTTTAATTCTCAACCTTTTTAATTATAAATAATGACAGATTTTAAGATCAATGTTCAAACGAACCGCGCATCAGATGATGAATTATTTTCAGGCGCATCATCTGAAGGTGTTACACTTGCATTCAAGAAAATAAAGCTGGTAAACGAGCTTACTCTCGACTATGAAGCCGAAGAGAATGAGAATGGAACCACCAGTAAAATCATAAAAGAATGCGGACATCCTGTTCACCAGGACCTGAAAGATAGGTTTGCAGCCTTAGCTGTTCACCTGATGCTTTCCACAGAAACCGTGGATGATAACGACGAATTGCTTATTGATGGGTTCCTGCATCATCCAATGCTGGAAAAGATGACTGTTACTTCTATTTCATTCGGTGGAACTGAGTATGAAGGCGTGACACTTACAGGCCGCAGAAAGTTGAAACACAAACGGATCCTAAACTTGAATGCTCCTTACATAAAATTCAATGATGAATCCGGTACAGGTTATCCTTATGAGAATAATTTGTTTAGCGATGTCATGAGATTGCTTGAAGAAGTGAAGTTGTATGTAGGAGGCAAATATGGCGAAGGAAAACAGCTTGATCTTTTTGATGAGCAAGTTGAAGCTGGATTTGCTGAAAACTCTGAATCAGAAGACTAAGTGAGCACACTGGCAAGACATATAAGCGATCTTCCGGATCTTGATATTGAGATAGATATCAAAGGTACTCCATTCCCATATCAGAGAAAGGGGATCGCTTATGGTTTACAAAAAA
>JALHLL010000294.1 GCA_022844575.1 bacterium | reverse complement strand
AAAAGCCACCAATGGCGCAGTTTCCGGTGAACAAGCTATTGATATATTTTCCAAAGGGCTTTCCAATCCCGCAAACGCCGAAGCCGTAAATACACTCATAGGGCGTTTTCCGCAATTACAAAGCATATTAAGCAGTACGGGCGATGTATCGATAAAAGCTGCCGAAGGTATAAAAGTAATGGATTCGACTTTTACCGCATTATCGGTAAATGCCGGAAATACGGAGGGTGCATTAAGTAATGTATTAAATGTTACCCAAGAGGTATTTTCATCATTGGGTGGTGGTATTATTGATGGTTTGAGCAAGGGGCTCGATTCATTAAGTAGTTTAGGCGATAGTTCCGGTTTAGCGTCATTTTTCAGTCTGCTTGATTCCGTCGGCAAAGAATTAGGGGAAACATGGGGTAAATCTTTTGCATTTATTGTGGATGTGATCAATTCCATTAAAGAGCCGCTTGAAGTTATAGTAAACCTGATAATGGGGTCGCTTGTTGTAGCATGGGTGGTTCTACAAAAACAAATAGAATCCGCCCGTGAAATAATATTAAATGCCTTAAACGGAGTTATTGAAGTTTTTTCGCCCCTAACTGACGCTTTCCAGAGCTTATTCGGCAGTTTGGAATCAGGCAGTGATTCATTTGCATCATTTTCCGAGATATTGGAGGAATATTATAATGTTTTGGAAGAAGTCGCTGATTTTATAGTATCAGTACTCATTGGAGCATTTGAATTAATGTGGTATCCGGTTGTACAAATCAGCACATTGATTGTTCAACTTGTGGAATATTTATTCAGTTTAGTTTCTTCATCCAATAGTGCAAGTTCGGCACTTGATACCTTTAAAAATATATTAAAAAATGTGTCCGTTTTTATTGCCGGTATGACCGGAGCTTTTAAAGGTGCTATACAGGGTATTAAAGATTTAGCAAGTGCAATTTTTTCACTTGATTTCGGTAAAATTAAAGATGCCTTTTTTAATATCGGGAAAGCAACAGTGGATGGTGCCGCAAAAGGCATTACCGATAAAAAGAAAGAGCAGATTTCCGAAGCTATGGTGAAAACACTGCAAGCCGCACTTGGAGAGATAGATAAAAAATTACAGATAGACCCTAAAGTAAAAGTAAAGACTATTCTTAATTATACAGATGAGATAAAAAAATTACAAGGTAAAATAGAAGCCAGTTTCGAATCCGAAAAAATCAGTGAGAATCAAAAAAATGTATTGATTGCAAAAACACAGGAGCAGTTAAGAACACAAGAAGAACTCAATGCACAAATAGCAAAAGGTAATGCAGAGCAAAACAAAGGTAAACCCCAACCGAAACCGAAAACAGATGAACTTGCATTAGCACGAGAGAAATTTGCAATTGAAAAAGATCTCAATAAGATTGCTTTTAAGAATTTTGAAAATGCCAAATTAGCGAAAGCAGCTGCCGAGGGGCGAAGTTTAAGCGATGAGGAAAATCTTGAAATCAGAACAAAGGCATTGGAACTTCAGGCTAATGAGTTAGAGAAATACAAAGAAATATTCAAGATAAAAGAAGAAAACGGTGAAGTAAAAGAAATAGGGTTAAGTATTTCCGGTGAGGCAAGGAGAAATCTTATATTGGATTTCGCAGAGATGAGAAATGATTTCCTAAAAGAATCCATTGATATTAAAAATATAACCGTTGGTGATGGAGTAAGCAAACAACTTGATTCCATTATTAATCAATTCGATAATAGAAAACTTGAAATAAACCTTGAGGCAAGTAATTCCGCAGAAGTCAATACAACAATAGAAGAAGCCGAAAAGAAAATTCAAAATCTTAATGCGTTTATTAATAAAACACAAACCCAAATAAATGATTCGACGGATAATTCCCAGAAAGCTATACTGAATGAAGCCGTAAACCAAGCAAAAGATGCAGTAAATGCAACGGAACAAGAAATATCGAAGCTCCGTGCCGATGTACGTAATGCGGAATATGATAAGCGTTTAGCTTTGTTGGATGATGAAAACGAAAAAGAGCTCCTACAGAAAAAAAAGTCGCTCGAAAAACAAATGGAGCAGGACTTACAATCATTCGACATTACCGAAGAAGAAAAAGCGACAATAAGGCAACGGTACCGTTTAAAAGAAGCGGAGTTAGACGATGAGTTCAGATTAAAAAATGAGCGTGGATTTGTAAGAGGATTGACAGATGGTGCAGTAGTTGCCTATAATGCCATGCACGAAGTATTCTCCAAACCGTTCGATTTTTCGGCACACTTTAATAATCAGGAAGATGTTAAAAAGCAGTTACAGGATTTAAACTCCGAACAAGACAAATTATTCGACCGATTAAAAAATAATGACATATCTTTTGAAGATTATCAGAATGAGCTGGCAGGTGTAAACGCCCAAATAAAAGAATTAAATGCACTTAAAAAAGATATTGACATTTGGGATTACTTTACGGAAAGAGCTATAACGGCTTTTGCCTCAATAAGCGAAAGCATGACCGGAATGTATGATTCGCTTTTGGAAGAAAAGGATAAATATGGCATTCAGGTCGGGAAATTAGATAAAAAATTATTGGAAATTTCAGATACAGGTTCGGAAGAATATCAAGAGACACTTAGACAACGTAATGAAGCGGAAACAAGTGCCGCCAATACCACCAATCAGATTTTTGGTGTAATGGCTGTACAAATGGCTGCCAACTTAGGTAAAATGGTTGCCGAAGGTAAACCCGCCTTGCAGGCATTTGTTGTCTCTTTACTTGATACATTGCAAGCAATGGTGCCCGTATTTGTGGCAATGATAACGGGATTTTCGCTTGCATCGGCTGATTCAGTACTTACCTTCGGCGTAACGAGATCGGAAGAGCAC
>JALHLL010000293.1 GCA_022844575.1 bacterium | reverse complement strand
AATTCAGCATCAGCATCCAGCATCCTTTCTTCAAATAATGTTCCAACTGCATCTCATCAGATCCCATATATATCTGCTCATTCTGGAATTGTAAGTGCAATTGACGTTAAATTTGATGGAGATAGTGGAGATCTGCTGCTAGCTACAGGGAGCCATGATGCACAAGTCAAGATTTGGGATCTAGGTGAAAATGGCAAGAACATTGTGAATTGAGATTGCGGCAGAGTCAAATTAAGAAAGAAATTCATTTTTAATTAAATAAAAACAACACAACAAGCATGCAAATACAAATAAAAATAAAAACAATAAAAATTTATTACAATTTCAAATAATACTGCGAAACTGACAACATTTTCTTATTGGCTGCACATTCTTTTAACCAATCAGCATTTACTATTGGAATATTCCAATTATTTGCCTTTTCATATTCTTCACCTTGTGCCAAATTTGTTACAAAATGTGTTACTGAGCTCTGATTCAATTCAGTTGTAATTTTACCACCTAATCGACTCATAATTTCTTTCAATTCTCTAACTGTTCCCTCTTCAATTGTAGGTGAAATATAAACAGATAATCCACTCATATTATCAATCGTATGTGTTCTTACAAGGACAACATTGCTTTTAAATGCTCCTCCACTCGTCCTTACAACAATGTAGACTTCAAATGCCTTGTCCATATCCAATCCACTTAATTTCAATGTATTTGAATTTTGCATTATAAATGAACTGACTTTGCTTCCATTAACAAAACAGTCGATCCCTCTCAGTTCACAGCAGTGTAATTCCAATGGCTCCCATCGAACAGCCAATGTTGTTTGAGTAACATGGCTGACACTCAATAGAGGTGTTTTGGGTAATTGTCCATATTCTTGACTGATTTCTGTTTGAATTTTTTTAAAATATTCTTTGCATTCTTTTTCTTTATCAATGTTTCTTAAAAGTGATATATTCACAATGCTGCCACGGTGACAACCTTCTGGAAGGAGCGAAGAAGGGAATTCTATAACTTGGAGATCAGGTGTTAAGAGGACAGCTAGGCCAGCTTCCATTTTACCAACTGTTAATTGGATTATGTCATTGGAATGATGAGCGGAAGGGACAGCAAGCGAAGACATATTGTTGGTGATGCTGTACAGGGGATATCCCTGCCAACAATCCGAGCCAGCATAAAATGAACAGTGGCCATGCGGTAGTGTTCCTCATTTTTCTTTATCTTGGAATTTCCTTCAAATACAATAGCGTCTTTTGCAGTCAAGTCAGAAATACAATTTCTTCAAGGTTAAGAGGGCAAGGAAGACAAGTAAATTACTTTGAGCCAAAGTATGATTTTGAAGATTATGGGCTACCGTTTGAAGAAGAAAAGAACAATGTGAAAAAAGAAAAGGCTGAAAAGAAAAAACCACTAAAATTATCTCAGAAACCAAAGAAGAAAACAAAATTTGATGATAGCGAAAACAAAGGTCAACAAAGAAGAGTTCAAGAATATCCATTCCTCATTGACCGCAGTAAATATGATGCTTTGGTTGCCCGCTTTCCTTTAAAAAAAATGGCAAAAAATGGCTCAAAATACATTTGTCCAATGCGAAGTTGTGGCGTTGAAACTTTGACACCTCACAGACACTTGTTGACCCATTACAAAGAGAAATTTACAAAATGCCTGGTTTGCGACGATGAGTTTAAAGCAATAGAGAATGTATCTCGACATCTCAGAAAACACTCTGAAAATGAGATAAATGGAGCGATAGCAAGACTTGGTGTTGTTGATGGCAGCGCTGTTGGCAACTCAAGTGAAGACAGCTATTCAAACAGTGAATCAATAAGCGAAGATATGTCATCTGTTGAACAGAAAATTGAATGTTGTAGTGGATCGCTGTCTACAAGTTCAACTGATGACGAAATATCAAAAAACTCTGAAATTATATCTCTTGAACCAATTTTACCTTCAAGAACTGCTTTAACTGCTGCAGATCGACCATTACCACCAATCATCGCCAAATACAACGATTCCATTCATCCATCTGCAGTCCATTCAAACCCTATCAGCACAGATTACTGCGAAACATTTCATTTTAACAGTGAAATCAGCACAGATTACTGCGAAACATTTCATTTTAACAGTGAAAATGATTATTTCAATTTACATTTAATCTACGATTTAAACGATGATTTTTTCTATACAAGAAAAAGATGTCGATCTTCTGCATCAGATGTTGAATTTGATATTGATCTCTTTAATATGTCACCTACAAAGAAGACTAAAATAGATGAATCTGAAAATGATTTTTTTACTGAAGCGAATAGAAATTACTTATTTGATGAAAATTTGTGGAATTCATAGGTATTTCAACTTCAATAAAGACTGGATATCCATTATCAAATGATATGTACTCATTACAACCCCTGTAAGTGAAAATATTTTCATTATTCAACATGGCATCCAGGTGGTGTTGGATTTACAAGTTCTGTATTTCCCTTAGCATCCTTCTATTATGTCTTCAAAAATTTGTTGATTGCTCTCAAAGTACAAATGGCAGGGATCATACTCTCAGACGGCGTCCAATGCCCGAGGGATATTTGAATAAGCACTTTGATGATACAACGTTGCATAAACTCATTAGAGAAAAGAGACCAAAATTCACAAAAACTGACAATGGGCTTTATAGATGTCCATTTTCCAAAAATGTTTGTCAACAAAACACTCGTGATCTCTATGCTATGCAAGCTCACTACGCTTCTCATTTCAACGTTATGCCGTTTCAATGCGTGAAATGCAGGAGTTCATTTCAAATCTTTGATACATGCAAACAACACATTGAAGGACATTTCAATGTAGCGCCACCACGTCATGTGACTGATGCAATCGATCTGTCCGTTGAAATCGATGTTGTTGGGGATGGCTCAAGTTCA
>JALHLL010000292.1 GCA_022844575.1 bacterium | reverse complement strand
AATCGGAGTTTTTTGAGTTTGAGCAAGGGAAATTAGACTTTATCAGTTCAATAGATCTTTCGGTAAACGATAGGGTTTTTGATGAGAAAGGTAACTTAAAAGGTGACTACTCAAAATACTCTCTGATACGCGCAAGTGCACAATCTATTGAATATTACGGAATTATGACCGATATTGCATTTTCTTCTGCTCAATCGGTACCTTTTTGTAAGGATAAACGCATAAGACAAGCGATGAATTATGCGATTGATCGCGATAAAATTATAAACTATGTTCTGAGAAATAGAGCAATTCCCGCTTCACATGGGGTATTGCCTCCCGATTATCCGGGATTCAGTAACAAGGTAAAAGGATATAGTTACGACTTGGCAAAGGCAAAAAATTTATTAGCGGAAGCGGGTTATCCCGAAGGTAAAGGATTACCGGAATTTACTTTACAAACGGGTGCAAATGAAACAACAGCTTCGGTAGCCGAAGCAATCATAGAGCAATGGAAAGTATTGGGTATTAAAGCAAAATTGCTTCAGGTAGATTTTCCCCGACATCTTTCTATGGTACGTTCGGGCGAATTACCGATATGGAGAACAAGCTGGATTGCGGACTATAGCGATCCCGAAAACTTTTTAGGGTTGTTCTACTCGAAAAATAAAGCTCCTTTCGGGCCGAATACAACAAGGATAAGCAGAGAGGACTTGGATTCATTATATGAAGCGGCATTAAACCCTACATTATATGAACAACAAAGAACCGAACTGTATAATAAAATGGAAGAGATAGTTATAGAAGAATCCCCGTGGATTTTTCTCTATTACAATGTAAATATTTGGCTTGTGCAGCCGAATGTGAAAGGGCTTACGGCAATCAATCCTTTGCGATTGCCATTGGAAAACGTGAAAAAACAGTAAATAATTTTTCACACTGTCAATATTTCTAATCGGGTTTCGTTCCCGAATGACAAGCATTCGTCGGTAACTCACGCATGACGAACTGCCGCCGGACATAATCCGGGGTTCTTGTACAACCAAACTATACGTGAGAGATTCATGATAATAAGAAAAAATACATTTTTAACGGTACTTATCATTTTCTGTATCAGCGCATTAGGGCTGATGTTCATTACGCCTACGGAAACGTCGGCAAAATCGAAAAAACGCACGGCATCCGTGCAAAAACGCTCCAAATACAAAAAAGCATCGTGGAAGAAAAAACGCAGACGCGGTCGTCGTCGTTCTGCATGCAATACCGTGCAAGGTAAAATTCAGGCAATGGAACTTATACGCTCATCGGGCGAATTATGTTCTTTGGCAGGAATACAACCCGCCCAAACCTATGAAGAAGCAACAGCAATCAGAGCAAAGTACATTATATCTGATGGTGAATTGGATGCCGAAGACTATATGGAATCCGAAGTAACCGAAACAGGTATTACCTATTACGATGAAGAAGGCAATCCTATTATCATATCGGAAGAAGATATGCAAAACGGTGACCCCGAATCATTCAGAGATTTGTACCTGGCATATATTGCCGATGATACAACCTCATCCGGCAATCCTAACACAGCGTACGGAACAGAGAAAAAACGCATTATGGAAGCAATTATGGGCTGGATAGGCACACCGTATTATTTTGGCGGCACATCACGCACAGGTATAGATTGCTCCGCTTTTGTACTTTCCGTACTAAAATCAGCAGGAGAGTTTACCTTACCACGCACAGCAGCCGTTCAACATCAGCTTGGCAAAAATGTACGTCGCGAAAAAATGAAATTCGGTGATTTGGTATTTTTCCATACAATGAGCCATGCTTATGTTTCCCATGTGGGAATTTACCTTGGCGATAATTTATTTGCTCATGCAAGCAGTCGTTTTGGCGTAACTGTTTCATCATTAGAAAGCGATTACTATAAAAGTAGATTAATTGCCGTAAAACGCCTTACAACCGATGATATTCAATCAATCAGTACGGCAAGCGTATTCCCGGGTATGGATGTTTCCACTTACTGATAATTAATTCTTAAGAATAATAAACAAGAAAGCCGAACAAATATGTTCGGCTTTCTTGTTTTAAGACCATTCACATAGGAATTAGAATTGAATATACACCGAACCATGTCATTCTGAACTGAGTAATGAACCTATTTTCACGAGTAATTTCAACCACACTGTCACTTTGTGACACTCTTCCATAGGATGGGAGTTTTTTACCGATTATTTAATTAAATTCCCCTCGAGCATATGAAATCTGACGGGATGTCATAGCACGAACTGGGTCATTCTGAACAAAGTGTAGAATCTGATAGCCCCCACACCTCTCTCAATCTCCCTCAAGAGGAGATTTTTCATTTAGCCAAATAAGATTACCGTACACTATGTATCGTAATCACTCTTCAAGTTTAATGATACATATATTAGGATTTGAATTCTTATATTGAACAAACACCTTGTCGCCGGGTTTTAATTCCCATTCATTGGGTATTTTTCTAAAATTTTCAATTGTCTTATTACGGAAAGGATATTCTATTGTAACACCTTTGTCTCCAATAAAGCCAACTTCTTCAGAACTAATCACCGTCCCCATAACAATTTTTGTGTCCGTCGTATCTACAAATACAGGTTGGTCAAACCGTACTTCTGCATCGGAAGGATTATATGAATCGTACGCTACATTAAAATATTCACCTATACTGACATCAAATGAAACATGGTGATCTACTTCCGTATATCGAACATTGTCGACATAATACTCAACTTCTACTCTATCATGTTGGAAGTAACGAATAACCTGCCCTACTGTGGTATTGTTTTGAGCCAATAATTCTTTTTTTTCTTTAGCTACAAAATAGACAGTACTCCAAAAAACTATTAGCACAAAGCCACTACAAAAACAAATAAGTAATATAATCGATACAACATTATATAATAATTTTTTCACTCCTTTCCATTGTTGCATTTTTTT
>JALHLL010000291.1 GCA_022844575.1 bacterium | reverse complement strand
ATTACGCAATACCGTATCGGAATGCCTTTACATATCATTTTTGCAACGGCCAATGTCGGGAGTGCAACGCTGAACGTAAACAATCAGGGCGAGATCCTTTTAAAGAAAAAATCAAGTGAATTATCAATAGATGGAGAAACACTGGAAGATCTTACTGCGGGCGATATTATTCCCGGAAGGGTTTACATACTTGTTTTTGATGGCCAGTATTTTCAGGTTATTAACCTCGAAGCTCCAGCAATCATAGCGTTTCCTATTGCTACGGAATTTTCATCAGGACTAATTGAAATTGCAACACAGGCAGAAGTAAATACCGGAACTGATAATCAAAGAGCCGTTACCCCACAAAAGCTCGCACAATATGTATCAGATAAAGTTACCGGTTTATGGGAAGATAAAGGGCTATTGGATTGTTCCCTTAATCCCAACTATCCGGCAGCGCTGAAAGGTGATGCGTACACGGTTAATGTTGCAGGTAAAATTGGAGGACCAGCCGGAACAGACGTACAGGTTCGTGATGTTATTTATTGTACTGCAAACAATCCAGGAGGAACGGAGGCGGCAGTTGGTCCGTCCTGGAATGTAATACAGGGAAATTTGGTGCAGGCTACAACACTTATTGCCGGAATTGCCCGTATAGCCACACAAGCGGAAGTTACCGCAGGCTTAGACGATACCAAATTTATCACACCCTTAAAATTATTAACGTTTTTAAATGGCAGAACCAAGATGAGAACACAAATACGCTTTCAGTCAGATTCGCTCCCTGAATCGGAAGTGCCGTCAGGTGCATTAGCTGATTATCATTTCGGGATAATCTCCGTTACCGGTATTCCGGCAGGATCTACCATACGGCAAGCCTCATTGTCCTGGGAAGGGTATTTAAGGAATTTAGATACAGATAACCCCAACAGCTTCAATAGTGGAAATCTCGCGATGCAGAAAGACGGTGGCGCATTCAGCAACTATCTGAACATCGTAACCAAACTCCAGTTAGGCCCAGGACAGGTAACCTTCTTCAGGTATGTCGAAGACGATGTAAAAAACCTTGCAACAGGTAACGGAACTTACCTGGCCAAATTTGCCAATCTAAGGGCGTTAGGGAAGGATATAGCGATTGCAGGCCACTGGACACTTGAAATTGATTACGAAACCCCTTAAACCCCTTTAAAATGGATTATATCAAACTTATAGCCATCCTATTCAGCGCAACCGGTTTTTGGAAACTGGTGGAACTGGTGATCCGGTTCAGGTCAGATAACCGGAAACAATCTGCCGAGATCAGAAACCTGAATGCACAGGCAGAAAAACTAACTTCTGAAAACTGGATTGAGTGGTCAAAAACCCTCGAAAAACGGGTAAAGGAGCTGGAAGCCGTTGCGGAAGAAAACAAAGAACTCAAAAAACAAATCGAGAGCCAGCGCAACCGGATCTGCGAGCTGGAGAACAAAGTTGAAAAGGTTGAAAAGGAAAACGAGCAGCTGCGAAACCAAGTTAAAGAAATTTCAAAAACACAGGAACATGAATGAGCAAAGCAAATTAATGAAAGCAATTTATACCGTATTCCTCATAGCGGTTACCGTTCGCACCTGCGTTTCACTATACGACAGGTTTAATGAAGTCGAAAAGAAAGAATGTGATTGTAAAAACAAATTGAAGTAACATGAAAATTACCCGCAAACAGGTGTATTGGGGACTTGGCATCACAGCAGGTTTGGTGACCATTGGCATCCTGGTTCACAAACACCGGAAGAAAATAAAAGAGGTTGCAGAGGAAGCCAAAGAAAAAGCTGAAAACTGGCTTCGTCCGGTAGTAGCTAAAATTACGAGCAAGTTCGGATATCGAACGGATCCTAAAACCGGTAAACAAAATGCGTTTCATAATGGAATTGATTTAGCGGTTCCTGTTGGTACACCAATTAAAAGCCCCATGCCGGGAATTGTTGATGCTATTACTTCAGGAGGAGATGGAGGCAACCAGGTGATTGTAAAACACGATAACGGATTTAAAACCGGTTACGCACATTTATCCAAGCAGCTTGTAAAAAAAGGAGATAAAGTAAAACAGGGAGATGTTATTGGCCTATCAGGAAATACCGGAAAGAGTACGGGCCCACATTTACACTTCACTCTAACAGATCCTTCCGGGGCTAAAGTTGATCCACAGAAAGTAATTTATTCAGGAGTGGTTTAGAGTTTCATTTCCCTTATTAAATATATGTAGCTCTCCACCTTCGTTGTGCATACTACCATATAAAATCCCATGAAGATAGACGATGGAACCTTTTTTTAAAGTGAGTAACCCTTTAATTGTACCAAAAATTCTTGTAGTAACATTTTCATATACTATAACATTTTCAGCTTTCAAATCATTGTACTGAATATTGCGCTTGATGAAAACATCACCAGTTATTGTCTCGTTAATATTAACTAACTGCATGGAGAGAGGTTTGAAATGAATAATTTAGATAGTCATTTAATGACTGCCTATTTTCAAAGCCAAAATCTTTGCAAGAATTTTTCTGTTGTTTAGCGGAGTTCTCTCTCTCTCTCTCTCTCTCTCTCTCTCTACGGCTATGCGGGATTCAGAGGCAGTTGTTTTTTCTATGGGGGAAAAAGGTGTAATTATCTGCATAAGGACAAAGATACGAATTGTTTAATAGTTAGAAACTTGTTTGCTGCAATCTTTCTCTGATGGCAATAAAAAGGGAATGGAATATTGGCAACAATTCATTCATCGAATAACGTTCAAGCTGCTCTTTAGTATAAAGATCACTGTATTGAGAAATTTTTTCTATTAAATTTTCTCTATGATGTTCCTCTCCATCTTTGAGTATAGTCTTTTTCATAATTCAAGTAGGGTAACTAAATCTCCTTATTGAAAATATGTACTTCACCTCCTTCATTGTTCACATCGCCATATAATACTCCATGAAGAAAGATCTTTGCGCCCTTTTTTAAAATGAGTAGTTTTTGGATGTT
>JALHLL010000290.1 GCA_022844575.1 bacterium | reverse complement strand
AATCCAATATTTATTGGAATGAAATCGACTGTTTTCATCAACAGACCAAGCAGCAACTCAATTTGAATATCAGAATGACTTATAAAATCCTTCTTTTCAATAAAACTTACCTCAATAATTCTTCAATTAGCCATATTTAGCTTGATAGCTGTAATCCTGACCTGCTCCATCATTGCGGGAATCAATCCAACCGCTGCCTTGGCTGAATTCATATTGACTGAGACGATCAGATTGGGAGAACTGGATTGATGAAGTTTGACTGAGCGAAGGAAGGGCAGATTGACTGATTTGTGAGAGTATTTGAGAGCTGGGCAATCTGAATGAGTATGACGAATCTTGACTCATTAATGCAGTTTCAGGTGCTATCATTCCAGAAATAGCATGGAAATTGAAAAAATTTGCATTTTGACTGGACTTTGATGTTGATTGTGAATAATCATTTGCGCTGAAAGAATGTCGAGGACTGCTATCATTTGCTGATTTTGACTTGCGAACCAATCTTGGAGGGGGAAAGTGCATGGAACTGACTTTGAGATGGGTTAAAGGGCCTTCAACAAGCAGCGACTTAGACTTGAAATGAATAATTAGAGAATGCCATAAAGGATACTTAGCTAATACTCGAGGATTTCCAAGAATAACCAATCCATACTTGGCACGTGTTAATGCAACATTCAAACGACGAGGGTCATTCAAGAAACCAATTCCTTGGTGCTCATTGGATCTTACACAGGAAAGAATTATATAGTCTTTTTCTCTTCCTTGGAAGGCATCAACATTTGCAACTTCAATTTCATCAACAGCTCTTTTCTTAAAGACCCACTATGCGGCATGTTTGACACAATGAATGCTCTTTGTCCTTCATATGGAGTCACAATACCAATTTGATCAGGAGTTATACCACTCTTTAAAAATCGAGTTACAATCTTTTCACAGTTTATAGCTTCAGTGCGATTCAAGTATGAAGTCCCTGAAGCAGATATTTCTTCAGGACCCAAAGACACTTGAAACATCATTGGATCATCGTCCTGAGGCCAAGGGAAGTCTAGATTTCTTCGGGTTCTTTCTCCAATAGTAACACCATTCTGCAAGGTCCCTTCATAAAACATATTAGAGGGATATTCAGACAGACAAGGATGCATACGATACTGCACCTGCAATCTCACTGGTCTGATACCTAGAGTAACCAGTCTCTCGAACAAAGATAAATTAAATCCAGCTTTAGCAGCTCTCTTATTCATGATAACAGGTCCCAATTGTTGATGATCTCCAACCAGAATAACTTGTTTGGCTCCTGTAACGATTGGGATTAAACATTCAGGCTCAGTGGATTGTGTTGCTTCATCAATAATCACTGCTCTGAATTTAACACCTCCAAATCTCCGAAGATCCCCTGCACCAGAGCATGTACAGCAAATTACACTGGCATTTTTCAAGAGCTCTTGTTCAGCTTCACCTCTCAATCTATCCAATCTCTTTTCATCATTGGCATTGAGTTCACCTTGGATATCTCTCAATTTCAATAATTTGCTCAATTCAGGATATCTTGTCATACTCTTGATTTGCTCATGTAAAGACAGAAATGAAACTGCAGAATCGATAGCTTCTCTGCTACGCGCGGAGACACGGATAACTTTTAGTCCAGTTTTATGAATGCGTTCAGTTAATTGATCAACGGCAACATTACTGGGAGCACAAACTAGAATTGGCCCTTCATTTAATTGTGCAAGATGATAGATGATGGTGGCAGAAGTCACAGTTTTTCCAGTTCCAGGCGGCCCTTGAATTAAACTAAGTGGTCTTTGCAGCACAGTTTTCACTGCATAAATTTGAGAATGATTCAAATCAGGGAGATTCGGGGCAGTCATCTTTTTTGGCAGCGTCACTCTCAAATATGGTGGCTCCAATTCATGACCTAAAATTTTGTGAAATATATATTCACTTACGGCATTTTCATTGAAAGAAAATTTCTTTAGAGCTGCCTGCATACGATCAAACGGAGCAGATTTCCAAATAAAATCAATAGAATAGCCCATTGTGATGTCTTTTGGAAGAGAATCATCGCGACTCAATTCAGCTGCAATTTCTTCAGTGTAAGCATGAGGAATTTTAATAACAAAAGCTTTTCCGATATAAGTTTTGTTGATGTCGTGATATTTAATGACTATTTCATCTCCAGGTGTAATACGGAAATCAACATCAACATGTCTCAAAGTGAACCAAGCCACTCTTTTAGTGTTCAGGCCAACCTCCCATCTGATGGTTATACCTTCTTGAGTCTGGGACTCTTTAGTTTTCTTATCGAAATCAGCTTCCAATTTGATCAAAGGCTGTAGAATATTGTGGTATTGAAAACCGTCATCATACTTCAATTTGACAGGCTCTGGTTCATCAGCCATAATACCAGGTTTCTCCAAATCATCAAACAATGCTTTTGGATTCTCTCTCCAAATCTCTTCCAATTGGTTCAACTGACCTTGCGTCACTTGTCTCGCTCTAGAGCATTCAGCAGCAGTTGGCGGTCTTACTAACCAAGGCAGAAAGCTGCGATCATCAATAATTGGTAGCCATTGACTGACATCCCATACATTATCTTTGTGACCTGTTCCACTGGCACACGGTTGACGACAAAGTAATACAACAACAGACTCTGATTTCGCTGGAATAAATCCCAATAAAAATACGTTTCTGCAACCACAGTTATAACATTCTAAAATAGAGTCACCTAAAGGAGAATCGCTGTGAAGTATTACTTCTTTGTGTTTGGCTCGCACCAAATGGTTGACTATATGGGAACCACAAGTTTTTCCACGAGCATTACAGAACCATTTTGAGCAAGTCAAGCACTTGACGACTGAAGCTGGGCTATGTATACCACAGTATTTGCAAGAATATTCAGGTAATTCTGTTTGTTCCGTAGCTTCATTGCTCTCACCAACGTCTTCAAAATCCAACTCATTCATGCGTTGAGTCAAGTCTTCTTCAC
>JALHLL010000289.1 GCA_022844575.1 bacterium | reverse complement strand
CTTTACTGCACTTGCCCCACTGTTTTCATAAATCCTATTGATAACAATTCCGCCAAGAGCATAATACAGAAGGGAATGCTGTACAGGATTCTCTATAATATCTGTTAATGACAATCTTTTATCTTTATCATTTATCGTGCTGTATGCTTTAGAGACTAATCGTCTGTAACTATCGTAGATACTACCACCAGTAAAAACGGAAATACCTTCGTAAAGAAATCTATGTGTATTTGAGAACTGTCTAAATACAATATGAGCCATCTCATGTGGATACCACTCATTATCCAGAGCACTTAACAATGTTTTACTATTCGGATATGCGAGTCCTTTCGGTGGTGAGGCAAAGTATTCCAAACCACACAAATAAGCCAACTCATCTGCTGTGGACGTTATTATAAACGTACAATTCTCTATATCCGCAACATCATACAAAGCCGTTAACGAATCGCAAAAAGCCATCATGCGTTCTGCCGCTTTATAGTTGATTTTATATTCAGGTTTTACAATATACTTGATACCCCGAACACCTCTTGTTTTCCATTGTGATGTTGTTCGTAATAACGGATTACAAATACCTTCGCAAACTGTATTATTCATCACAATATCAATATTGGTTATTGCTACCGGGTCAGGTAATAGGATATTGGTATCAGTATTAAACCAAAGCGTTCTTATACTCACAAATTCTGTCTTTTTTTCGGCACTTAATATTAGCGCTTTAAGCCGCTGTGTTGATTCCACGCCTTTCGGCAACCATGAGTCAAGAATATCCTCCGATTTTTCACCGCTCTCACAATCTATCCAATTATCCGATTGTATGGAATCAATATATCGTGAATGTATATAAGCACCCCAGTAGTAAATTGCTGAACGTATTATCGGGTCTTGAATGTCTACTCTTGTTGTAATGGAGAAATCATGTGGAATTGCTTCTGTTGCGGAAAACAAACTATTATAATATCCTGTACTAAAGAATACAATAATGAAGTTTATTAGTACAGAATTTCGAAGTAATTCCATGATATTACTTTTTACGATATTTCACCGGTACATTTTCTAATTTCAGTACCCCTCTCGGACATACCTCTGAACAAATTCCACAGCCGACACATGAGGCACGTATTATGTTTTCACCTCTTTGTGCATACGAGCGAACGTCAATACCCATCTCGCAATATGTAGAACAGTTTCCGCATGAAATGCACTGACCGCCGTTTGTCGTAATTCTAAAACGTGAGAAATATTTTTGTATGATTCCTAATATTGCCGCTTGCGGGCATCCGAAACGACACCAAATTCTCGAACCCATTATAGGGTAAAATCCTGTACCTATAACACCGCTAAATATGCTTCCTATAAAAAATCCGTACCACCTTGAAAATGAGTGACTCGCTGATGCCAGAATTTCACCTTGGTAAGCGGAATTAAGCCATAAAAGTATTGTTCCACCTATCACAATGATTAAAACTGAGTGTATCATAATCCTTTCTATTTTCCATGCATTTAATGATTTATCGGATAAGTGACGGAATGGATCGCCCACAGTTTCAGCTAAGGCACCACATCCGCAAACCCAAGAACAATACCATCTTTTACCAAAGAAGTATGTTAGAACAGGTACTCCGATAATTGCCATAATAATTGCCCACCATCCCATAAAACTAACCATTAGTTCGGGGGATTGCAATAGGGATTTTACTGAAGGAAATAGATATTCAGGTTTCAAAGGCCAAAAGTAATGGAAGTAAAAACCCGGTTTGTGAAACATCTCCAGTAATGCTGGGATAAAGAAAGAAAAAATAGTTTGAAAGAAAATGATGCTCAAAGTTCTTAATCGCTGGTAATTACTCTCCCTAAATTTCACTATAAATCTAATCCCCATAATACCGACACTGATTGTATAGAGAGTTCCATAGAGAAACCATCTGTCCGACGGTTTATTTCTCAATAGTTCCGAAATGGGATCAGCTGCTTTGATCAGATGAGTAAGGCCTTCGGGAAAGAAATATAGTACAATATAAAACGCCATGAGAATTATAGCGAGTACCCAAGAGAGAACACCTTTTAGAAACAAATTTTGCTTAAATGGCGCACTTGTAATGTTACCTGAAATTTCTTTGCGAGATGAAAGTATATATAGAATTGCACCAATACTACTTAAACCGAAACTTGCTATACAGTAAATCAATGGTATAGTGGTGAAGGCACCAGTTAGACCGAGCATAAACACGAATAATCCGAGGGAGAAAAGTAATAAATAGATTTTTTTTGATAAGTGCAATCTATTTTTTTCCGATAAATCGGTTGGTATTTCTATCGTTACATGGTTCATTTTTTTCTTTTATACTGTAAAATATGGAACTGAGTCGTGTAAGCTCGATGCTTCGTAAGAACTATCTTTTAGTTTTGTAGTCGCTTATGTTTATTAGCTGCATAAAGTTCACGTATTTTTTGCTCTGCTGAATCACTAAATTCCGGATCAAAATTGGCAGATTCCAATTGAGAAAGAACTGCTTCTATCTGTGTTTTATTATGCAACCACTTTTCACATACTTGATGCCTGTAACGCACGCCCATAAGGTTAAAGCCTGTTATGATATTATCTTGATAACTTACGCGAATACTTCGTTTACCATCCGGAAATTCATAATACAATGAAGTTCCTAAGGAAGGATCGCCATAAACCTGATACTCAATATTGAAAAATTTAGCAGAATTATACCATATCGGTCTTGTATATGGAACTTGTTCCTTGCATAGGAGAGAAGCCAAAGATTCACCATGCTGGCGACCGGCATACCAAAGCGGTTCTATAAAAATTTCACACGACGTAGTTTGTATTTCGGCACAATCACCTATTGCGTAAACATTGTCAATATTAGTTTCAAAATATTCATTAACAATGATACCTTTGTTGCATATAATATCAGTATTCTTAATCATGGATATATTGGGTGACACACCAATACATAATACAACGGTCGTACATTTAATTTCATT
>JALHLL010000288.1 GCA_022844575.1 bacterium | reverse complement strand
TGTTTTTGCGTGTTTTAGTCATTATTATATCTTACTTTTCATCTACCGGAACGAAGAAGCAATAGCGGCTCTCCAACGAGGAAGTAAAGCGCTTGATGATGCCAAGGATTCTATATCGGGTGAATCTTTCAGTGTTTTATCATCAATGATTTCCATTGGAACATTAACTGCGAAATATCGATCACATGATTTTTGGAATACCGAGCGGCTTATTCTGGGCGAGATGGAGTTTTACATACAGCGTTATGAGCACAATACGGATGAGAAGTTAAGCGATTTGGCACGTAACTTTTTGCCTTATCTAAATGTACTGGCATTAAAAGTATTTCAAAACATAAATAACAATACAATTACAATTGAAAATTACCTTGAACAACAGAAAAACGGACATGAAAATGCTCAGAAAATCATCGATGGCCTTCATGGAAAAGGTTATTTGAAAATTTTGGCAGAAGGTTGCTTCCGTTTAGGCGAATTACTTATTATTAATGGTGATTGCCTGCCTTCCAATTATGCCAAAGGAAATATTGCATCATTGAAAAAGGCATTGGATGCATTTTGGAGAAAATCTCATGATAGCGAACCATATACTGCAAATTACCAGGCAGAATACCTCTTGGATATGGCAGCAAAACTTGCCTATATATGCGGCGACCGGCATCGGCATGCAGACTCCTTACAAAGCCTTTCTAATGCACTTTACTTTCTCTATGAGAAGAAAGATTCCGCTTGGGGAAAGCGATACACCAAACTGATCGAGGCTGTACAGGAAAATACTTTACGCCCGGCAGCGGCAAAACGCTTTGGAAAAGACCGGCATGCTAAACGACGCCATCACTTTGCTATTACAGACTACCGTTTTCCTGTCGTGATGGGAAAGCAATTTCTTGTGGAAGGTGACCGCATTTTCAGTGAATATTTTGAAATTGATAAAGAAGTTTACAATCAGGTCGTGAAGGATTACATGAAATTTACGTATAAGGATAAACGCATAAAAACGGAAGTTTCTTATGAACATTTTTCCTTGCCAATGGAAAAATACCGGCTACGGGACAATGTCGAATTGGAGGAGGCCCGAAAAGACCTCCGGCGAATGCTATTACAATATTTAGAAGCATTGAACCTCCTTTCCGGCGCAAGAGGCTCGATCGCATTTGAAAACATGTTGCTCGAGTTGCACCGACGAATCAATCTTATGCATTCTGATACCAGAACCAAAGATGTTGTACTGTTGTTGCAACACCTTGCAGAAGACCTTGAAACCGTTTGGGGAGACTTTGACCAGTTGCAAGAAAATTTAAATGCCATGTTTTTGCTCAAGTTCAACATCAACGCCGTACAAATTTCAATGCAGGCAAAAGAAGTTTTTGCGCAAGTTGGTAAAAATTAAAATTAGTTTATTTTTCTATTCAAATCACCATCATGAGTAAACTGGTAGACCAATATGACATAGTCGCAGCCCTAAAAACGGATGATAGCGCCTTTATCGCTGCCCCAACGCTGCCGACGGTTTTTACCATCGAACTAACTACCGTTTGCCCCAACTTTTGTTCAGGTTGTGCCAACGTTGAATTGGCAAGAGAGAAATCCGGACGCCAGTATACGGATGCTTATATGAAAAACTGGAAGGAAATTATTGATATTATTGCTAAAGAAACAAATAATAAAGCCATAATTCGATTTTCTGGTGGAGAACCGACATTACATCCTCAATTTGATGAGATAGTTCGTTATACAGATGGAAAAGGAATGCCACATGCATTACTTACTACTGGCAGGTGGACCAAAATACGTCTTCAAAAAATAATTGAACTTTATAAAAGCTGCCATAAAATGACTGGTATGCTCATCAGTCTGCATGGCGTCAGTGCTGATGAACATTTGGAATTTGTAGAAAGTGTTGAAAAAGCATTTGATGAATCCTGTCGGAGTATCAATGAAGTTACGCAGGCAGGTATTCGTGTTTTTACAAATACGGTTTTGATGAAAAATAATTGTTCGAAAGTGGAAGAGATCATTTCATTATCAGCATCCTTAGGTGCCGAATATGCAGTTTTTAATCGATTTATGGGGGAAGAAGACCAGCGACAACCAACCGATTCACAGTTGCTTTTTGCGATTGAGAGAATTAAAGGTTTACATAAAAAAGGGATGAAATGCCGGATCGGAAACTCCTTGCCAAAATGTTTTTCTCCTATCACTTCATATCCAACACCAGCTGGGTATGAACTATGTCATGTCGCGCCTGATGGCCGGATTCGCCCCGATAATTTAACGAATTGGAGTTTTGGGAATTTGCTTAAGGATTCTCTCAGAAATATATGGTCATCGACTACAGCGCAATCCTATAGGGCGCACATTCCATTAACCTGTAGGCACTGCGCTGCGCTAGCAACCTGTAGAGGAGGGGCGAAATCTCTTACATTTGGCACTCCATTGGCTGGGGACCCATTAATGCGTAAGCCTTTGACATATGATGAAGATAAAATAATAACTGATGATGACAAGGATAATAAGAGTTTGCCCTTTTTAGCACTCACTAGTGATTGACTGGAATGATAACTGATAACTAGATGCGAAATTAAAAAAACGTAGATTCACGTTAAGTGATAGAATTATATCAAAGATTTAAAAACTGTTTTACTCTATTCAACATAAGCCATAGCAATGCGATATAAATTTTTCCGCCTCGCCAGGTATCCCATTTCCATCCCAACCGTCACCCCATAGGCCGCACCCAGTGTTTTTTTCAACACCGAGCGCAAACGTATAGCAGAATTTCACATACCTGGCATGCCTGTGTCGAAAGTAATACGCGCTTTGCATAAGTCGCAGAATTGCTAAAAGATTACATTGTGCCAGCCCAGCACCGCGCGCGGTGCTGGGCTGGTAGCTTTGGTGCACAGAACACCCTGGAGAGACGAATAAAAACAAAAAGCCCCCGAACGTTTCCGTTCGAGGGCTTTTTTTGGTGGCGGAGGCCGGACTTGAACCGACGACCTTCGGGTTATGAGCCCGACGAGCTACCAACTGCTCCA
>JALHLL010000287.1 GCA_022844575.1 bacterium | reverse complement strand
AAACTCTTCTTACCCTGAAGCTTGTAATTATGATATTTCATGAAAAACTCCGTTAAGTTCTATACAAATCTAAATATAATTACCTGATAATTAACAAGTTAATTTATAGAACCGCCCATATATTGATTCTTAGCCATCAATAATGAATCTCGTATAATCTTTATTCAAGACGGCGAATAAGGACATTCTGAAAGTATTTCAGTTACATAAACAAAAAGAGTATATTTACTTTTTCTTTCTGTTCATAAGATACTCGATTTCCTCTGCTTCGATGGGAATATCAGCCATAAGGTCAATGATACCTTTATCTGTTATGAGGATATCATTTTCCAATCGCACTCCCAAACTCTCTTCAGGTATGTATATGCCGGGTTCTACAGTCAATACCATCCCTGTTTCAAATTTGCGGTTATAGTTACCGTAATCATGAACATTTAACCCCAAATGGTGACTTGTGCCGTGCATGAAGTATTTTTTATAGAGCGGTCTGTCCGGATTTTGATTTTTCACATCTTTTCTTTTGAGTAACTTCAGCCCAATCATTTCTTCAGTCATCATTTCGCCGATTGCCTTATTGTATTCATCGAAATTTGACCCGACTCGTAAAAGATCAAACGCGCCGTAAAGTACGCGAAGCACGGCATCATAGACTTCTCTTTGTCTTTTACTAAAACGTCCGCTTACCGGAATTGTGCGAGTCATATCAGCATTATATCCGGCATACTCAGCGCCTACATCAATACAAATTATGTCACCGTCATTACAAACTTGGTCATTCTTGATATAATGAAGTATGCAACTGTTTTTGCCGGAAGCAACAATCGGTGTGTAAGCAAAACCACGCGAACCG
The DNA here is from genome assembly GCA_022844575.1 of bacterium. Taxonomy (GTDB): domain Bacteria; phylum Bacteroidota; class Ignavibacteria; order Kapaibacteriales; family UBA961; genus UBA2353. The sequence continues at coordinate 2,191 of JALHLL010000287.1, read as the reverse complement.
TTGCGTAAAAACTCATGGGAAAATTCCGCCTCTATTTCATATTCATAGATTCCGGGTTTAGTGAATTTCAGAATTCTCCTGAATCCTTTCTCCGTTATTTTGGAGGCACGCTTTAACTGTTCCACCTCGTAGTCTGTTTTAATAGCTCTCAACTCATGGAATATTGGTGCCGACCTTTTATACGAATGTAAGGGGAATATCTGTTGCCACTCTTGTCTGAAACGGTCATCTCTCGTCTGCACGGGGGTCGCAACGGATTTAAACTCATTTGAATTGAGATAAATATGTTCGCATGTAAGCGCGGCGTTTCTGAATAAAGATGGAAGCATTGACAACCATTGAACATTTGCGATACCTGATATTCTTCTTGCTTCATCTTTCGATAACTTTTCACCTTCCCAAACGGCAAGATGTTCATTCGTTTCGCGTATGAATAAAATCTCCTTGTCTTTTTCCTTCTCGGTATCGGGATAAAGCAATAAAACTGTTTCCTCCTGTTCGATGCCGGTAAGGTAATATATATCTGAATGCTGCACAAAAGGCATTGTCCCATCGGCAGAAGTCGGCATTGTATCATTTGAATTGAAAATGGCAATGGAGCTATCCTCCATTTTGCCTATAAAACGTTGCCGATTGTTGATAAAAAGTTCTGGTGAAATCGGTGAATATCTCATAAATGCTCTCTCAATTAAAAATCTTCCGTTGGGTTATAATCCGTTAGTACCAAAGGCGCACCATTCTGTATGATTATCATTTTTTCGAAATGTGCGGAGAGTTTACCGTCACGAGTCCGAATCGTCCACTTGTCCTTATCTGTTTTTACGTCCTTAGTGCCCTCATTTACCATTGGTTCAATGGCAATACACATTCCTTCCGTTAATTTAACATTAGGATACGCACTTCGGTACATAAGCGGAGGAACAAAATTGGGGACTGCGGGTTCCTCATGAAGTTCCTCTCCTACCCCATGTCCGACCAAATCACGCACAACAGAGAATTTATTTTTCTCCACATGCGTTTGAACTGCCCTGGCTATATCATATACCTTGTTGCGTGCCTTTGCTTTTTCAACTGCAAGATTTAGGGATTCTCTCGTAACACGTAATAGGCGTTTTGCTTCATCCGAAATATTACCGACTGCAAATGTATAAGCACTATCACCATAATAGCCATTTTTATATGTTCCGCAATCAACGGACACAATATCACCGTCTTTGAGAGGCGTATCATTTGGGATACCATGTACAACTACATCATTAACCGAAATACACAATGCAGCAGGAAACCCTTGTCTTTGTCCGGCAATTTCCCCATAACCCTTAAAGGCAGGCAAGGCGTTTTGGCTAAGGATATAATCTTCCGCAATGGCGTTAATCTCCAGAGGTGTTATGCCCGGTTTAATATAAGGTCTTACTAACTCGAAGATACCGACAATTATGCGGCCTGCTTCAGCCAACTTCGCTGTTGGATTGTCGGTTTTAATTGCCGGAGCGTGAAAAACTGTACTCATTATAGTAACAAAGGTTTGGATAATAAGCAAAATTCGCCAAAAAATTTGAAAACATGGTGAAAACGACGATTGTTTTAAAAAAAACTGACTTTCCTGTTACATTTTAATTTTTTTTGTGTCACTGCAAGAGAATGACCAAATAGAAGGTAATTGAGTACATAGTTTGTGTAGTTCGAAATTATTGAGTATTATTGAGTACCTTTGTTGTACTATACAACGAGTGCGGATTTGTACTAAGAAAAAGAAAATAGTAGTGATAATCTCAAATTTTAAAATTCATGTTCAATTTTTTACAAGTTTTTATTAACAAATTTACTGGGAGTTCCTTATGAAGAGACTTTCTAAGTTACGAGTAATGTTACTCGCTTTGCTTATGGCAGGCGGGTTCATTACGCAGCCGCTTACGGCTCAGTTAACAAATCCGTCACCATATTGTGGCACGACTAATGTTAATCAGTGCAACCTAAGCATAGGCATAGGGCGTGTGCAGATATATGGGGTGCTTGATAATCCGTCGGGTTGTATCAATGATCCATCTTATACATTCTATAATAATCTGAGTGCGGCTCTTGTAAATCCAGGCCAAACCTATCAGATTGAGGTGAGTCCTCTTTCCACTATGACTGTAGCGTACACAAATCAGTGTGCAGCTTGGATTGATTTCAATGGAAATCTTACATT
>JALHLL010000286.1 GCA_022844575.1 bacterium | reverse complement strand
AACTGAGTTTAATTGGAAACTATCTGATGAAATTGAACTCGAAGAATCTTTTTTTCATAGGCATGAAGAACCTTTGTCTGTTGAGGAAATTGATCAACTTCTTACGGATATTAACCGGAATCTGGTTTATGTGTTAGCGAATATTTACATACATGATACTTACTATGCCAAGTTCAAAATGTTGTGTTATTGTATAAATGCGCTTATGAATGGACGAGAAGAAGAAGCGGGTCTCTTTCTTAGCTCGTACTTAAGTAGCAGAAGCCACAACTCATATAGTTCTATAGAAATGAATTTAAAAAATGCGAAAAAAGAGATACTTGCTTGTGGTACACTAAGAACGAAGAATCATTACAAAGAGATGACCTTATATGATTTTATCAAAACTAATCAGTACTTAGGTAGTTTTGAAATGAGAGAAGATGTACAGAACTATATTAGAATGGCACTACATGAATCACGAAAGATAGACATTGAAAGTGTATCACTTTTTTGGACAATGTACTATCAAAGAAAGGATTATTCTCTGCTTACGATTGGTGCAGCTTTGTATTCCTTAGAATGTAGAGGGTATGTGACCAAATTAGAGTGTATAGAGTTAATACACAGAATACAAGGTATTTCTGAAAAGGAAAAAAGATTCCCTCTGTATGTCTTCATAGAGCAATACGAACCGGATATTATTATTCCGTACATAATAAGTAATTGTGAAGCTAGTGATTTAATAATAGATTGGTTTCTCCTGCCCGTTGAATATATTAATTTTCTTACTAAAGAAGTAATAACAGATGAATTAGATGATCTAATGCATTATAATAGATCTAATAAAGAGATTGATATAGAAAAACTGAAGTATGTTTTGAGATCGAAGTGGAAAAGTGTTGTAGAGAGGGTGTTAAACAAAAGCAAGTACATAATCAGAGCAGTTGAGGAACATCCCTTGATAGATGAAATCAAGGATAGTAGATTAACTCTAAAACTGTATCCAGAAGAAGAAAATTATAAAAGTAAAGAAGGCGAAGTAAGGGGAAGTTCAAGTGCGTTCGATAGAGGTGAACTCACAACAGATAATAAACATCTAATCGTGGAAAAAAATATGCGACCTCAAGATGTTGCGTCATTCTCTGATGGATGGCATTCCGTATTAGCTGATACTGATTTGTTTGATGTTTTTGAACCTAAAGAGGTTAAAGATAGCTTTAAAGAAATTCTGTACAATGCCCTTTTAAGTAAGTTTAACAGTGTAGATGCGTTTAATGCTGTTCATTATTTACCTGGTAATATTGTTAAAATGATTCATGATTATGAGGTTGATACTGATTTTAATAAGATTGTGGATAGTTTCCTAGTGTACTTAGAATTTTCTATGTTTCCTTTGACGATTAAGAAATTAAACTAATGACACGGTATAGTTATCATATCTTAAAAATGGAATGAATTGGTTTGTTCTCATAATCGCCGGGTTATTTGAAGTTTCTTTTGCTTTTTGTTTGGGCAAAGCAAAAGAAACTACGGGCGGTATCATGTATATGTGGTATGGAGGATTTTTTGTTTCCTTAACAATCAGTATGCTTTTACTTATGAAAGCAACGCAGAGTTTACCAATAGGTACTGCTTATGCAGTATGGACGGGGATTGGAGCGGTAGGCACAGTTTTATTGGGGATTTTGGTATTTAATGAGCCTGCAAGTTTTTGGAGAATTTTCTTTATTACTACACTTATTGCTTCCATTGTCGGGCTCAAAATTGTTTCGCATTAATTGCCCGTATTTATCGCCGCAATCTGATGGGGAAATACACCACTTTGTCACAACATAGTGTGGGAAACGTTGCTGAATTTTTTATTCCGAAAGAATATTGTTGAGTGGTAAATACTCCCAAGTAATTTCGTCCAATATTTCCCGATCAATTATAAGTATATGTGTTTTTTGTACAGCTTTATAGAGTATGGGTACTTCATTTTCCGGTAAAATGTGATATATAAGATTTCCGGCATTGAGAGTTGTGTTGCTGTGCTGTTCTTTTAATTGCCCTTGAATAATAGCTATGCACTGAGGCGTACCTTGCTGAAAGGGCGTTATCGTTTCATTTGCTTCGAGTATGCGTTCTCGTATAAAGTCTGCTGCAATACTTATAACTGCCGGAGGAATTGAGTGGAAGTACTTTGTTTGTATATAAGCACGGATTTTTTCCAGTCCGGTCAATTCAGCATTTATAAGGCATGCTCGTATGTCCGCTGTCGCACGTTGTCTGCGCGTTTGTGTCGTGTTTTCTATGAATCTTGTATATCGTTCGGGTGAAAGCCGATGGAGTGCCAACACTGAAATTTGCGATAAGAGATGTTCATTGTGGTCAGCAAATGCTGAGAAAACATCATTTGTTTGTTCCGAAGGGAAATGTATCAATACTTCCAGGGCACACACTTTTGTCCATATATTAACGGTAGCATGATCTTTCCAGATGATATCGCAAAGACGATCCTGTACCGACTGTTGTTCCTGTGGGAAACGCCAACGGTATGTTTCCAATAATTCGGTTGGTGTATGCTCTTCAAGAAGGGGAACTATATCGTCTTTTATTTGCTCATCAACTGTTATATCGAGTATTTCCAAAGCATATACACGTTCTTCATTGGAACCGGAACGAAGTTTATCGCGTAAACCTCGAATGATTTGTGCATCATACATTACGGAGAGAATTGTAAAAAGTCGATGGTTCTTTACAACCAGTTCATGCCGAAGTGCTTCCACAACATGTGTGCAATGTCCATTCGATTCCATATCACGGCGTGCAGCAACAGTCCATAGGATAGCGGCAATTTCATCTTCCAAGTCGCGTCGCAAAATACTTTGTTCGGTAGAACTTGCTTTATACCCTATATCTGCAAGCGCTTCAAGTACTTCATACCGAACCTCTTTATCGGGATGACGTAGTGTATTGCGAAGTATAGTGTTAATATGTCGCTCGCCCATACGTCGGTATATGCGTATGATTGTTTGTTGTAATAGCCTATCTTGCCCGATTCGGGAGAATAGCTGTTCCAAATTATGTGCAATATGCCC
>JALHLL010000285.1 GCA_022844575.1 bacterium | reverse complement strand
GCTCTTCCGATCTCTGACGGTCTATAACACATAAACAACCAAGAATGATTGCTCCGTTAGAGCGCAAATCATTAGCACTTAACAGTACCTGCCCACCGCTTGTAATTACATCCTCAATAATCAAAATTCTTTTTCCTTCTAATTCCGTACCTTCTGAAACTCTTCTTGTGCCGTATTCTTTTGCTTTTTTGCGTACAAATGCAGCAGGCAAACCTGTTTCTAAGGAAAGTGCAGTTACTATAGGTATTCCACCCATTTCCAAACCTGCAATCACTTCTGTTTCGGCAGGAATAAGCGGGGCAAGGTGTTTGGCAATAGAGGAGAGTATATTCGGTTTTGCTTCAAAACGATATTTATCGAAATACTCATTGCTTATTTTTCCGGAACGAAGCAAAAACTCACCGGTTAAATGAGATACATTAAAAATTTCTTTTGCTAATTCTTCTCTATTCATTATTGTTTTTGTTAAGTGAAAACTCTTTATCCATTAATATTACTTCTTCAACAAGAAGAGTTTTTTTTCTTCTTTTCATAACAATCTCGGCAATCCCTTTTGCTTTTTCATTATTGAAAATTGCTGTACCGTTTGGTGTAACAAAAGAATAAGAGGGGATTTCCTTACGCACCGCACCGGTCGTTGCAATCTGGGCATGAATACCAATTGATAAACCGGTATTTAATGCCGTATCAATAGCCGTTTTCGAGTGATCGCCAATGAGAGAGCCGAGAAACATCCTGCCCGTAGAAATTTTTTTTCCACGCATGGTTATATCAATTGTACCGTATGTATTTTTCAAATCACTTGTATTGGTATCGGCACCAAGATTTACCCACTCTGAAATAAAAGAATGACCTAAAAATCCTTCGTGTTGTTTATTGCTAAAACCTTGTAGCACCGAATTTTCAATTTCGCCGCCGACTTTACACATTTCTCCTATTGTTGTACCGGAATATATTTTAGCCCCTATTTTAACTAAACTATTGCTTCCTATTGAGCATGGTCCTATAATAGTTGAATTAGGCATAATGGTAACATTATCACCAATGAGAATTACTCCAGCCGATGCATCAAAAACAGTATTCGCGCCTATCGAACACTCTTTGCCTGTAAATACTCTTCCTTTTACATAGATGCCTTGCTCCTGTTCTCCTTTGTACTGCGCCCACATTCCGCCAAGTATTTCATCTTCAATAATAGCTTGAGAACAAATATCAAATACATCCCATAAATGAATAAGTATTTTTGCTTCTATATCAATAGTTCTCTCAATCGTACTTGCAAATTTTTGTACAAGTTCTTCAAATAACATTGAACTTTCTATAGAGCTCTGCGCTATTATATGAGGGGGTAAAATTAAAGCTATCGGATTACCCGAAAAGTCGGTAAAAAGAATTGTGCTTGCCGCTTCGCGATGTGCACGACGAAAACACTCTAAAGTATCATTATTATAAAAGGTGTCGCCTCTTAAAATAACAGTATTAGGAGTGTATATATCATTATGAACAGGAAGGGTTATATCCGTAGTATGAGCATGATTCGGAAAACGTGCAAAAAATGAAGAAAGATGCAATGTTCTTCCGAAAAAAGCTACATTGTTTTCTCGAAGAGCTTTTATATTTCTCTCAAAAATTCTGTAAAAGCCCGTTCTTAATTCCCATTGACAATGTAGCACCGAAAATGGGTAATGATCATGTGATGATTCAGCAATTATTATCATACTTCTTATTCAACAATATTTAGGAGCTCAACTTCAAAAACTAATGTTGAATTTGCAGGGATTTTTGCCTTTTTCCTATCACCGTAAGCAAGTTGCGGTGGAATAACCAATTTTCGTATATCTCCAGTTCGCATCCCTTTAACACCTTCATCCCACCCTTTTATTACCTCGCCTTTGCCGAGGGTAAACTTGAATGTCGAGTTTCTATCACGAGAACTGTCAAATTTTGTTCCGTCGGTTAAAGTACCGACATAATGTACTTCAACCTTATTACCGTTTACAGCTTCGCGACCATTATCATTTAGTCGGATATCGGTAATTGTTATGCCGCTTTCCGTCACAAAATCCGTTTTCGCTATTCTCGATGCCGAGCCGCAAGCAATAACCAACACAATGGGTAACAAAAGAAAGTATTTTGTCGAATATACTATTTCCATTTTACTATTGAACCTCAAACAATTCAATTTCAAATATTAATGTTGAATTAGCAGGAATTTTATTTCTTTCTTCCGATCCATACCCTAAATCAGGCGGAATTGTTAATTTTCTGATTCCACCAATTTTCATTCCCTGTAATCCCAGATCCCATCCGTCAATGACGACTCCGGCACCAAACTCAAAAGTGATGGGTTTATTTTTATCACGAGAACTCTCGAATTTTGTTCCGTCGGTTAATGTGCCTACATAATGTACGGTTATATTTTTGCCGAATTTGGCTTCCGCTCCGGTTCCTACTTTTATATCTTCTATCTTAAGAGACGCAGGTATCGGTTTAGGAGTTGAATCACCGGATTTGCAAGAGAAAAAAACAAAAGGGACAATAATCGCGAAAAATGTTCGCAAAAAAGACCTGTAGGTATTCATATTATTCCTTTTCCGTTTCATTGGAAATTTGTGGATTACGATGCGAATGAAAATTTAATGCAGCGCGTACAAAACTAATAAATAAAGGATGTCCCGTAACGGCTCTTGATTTTAACTCAGGATGAAACTGTACACCAATAAAATAAGGATGATTATTTAATTCAATTATTTCAACCAAGGTAGTATCAGGCGATAAACCGCTTAAGATAAGACCATTTTCTTCCAATACTCTTCTGAATGAATTATTAACCTCATATCTATGACGATGACGTTCATAGATGAATTCATGATTATAGGATTTTGCAGCTAAGGAGTCTTTCTTGAGGACGCAAGGATATGCCCCGAGTCTCATCGTTCCGCCTTTATCCGTAACATTACGCTGATCAGGCATTAAATCAATTACAAGGTTCTTACCTTTCCTGAATTCTCCCGAATAAGCATCGGAAATATTACACACATTGCGAGCAAACTCAATAACGGCACATTGCATTCCCAAACAAATGCCGAAAAAAAGAATATTGTTTTTT
>JALHLL010000284.1 GCA_022844575.1 bacterium | reverse complement strand
CGTGTGCTCTTCCGATCTGTTATGCAGAATAGTTTGTTATAGTGTATAGTGTGGGTAATGTTTTTGAACAGAAAGTAAGATAATTTTGGCAAAGTACTTAACAATTCGTAAAATTGCATCCGATTTGTAAAAACTCTATGTGGTCAAGAAATGAAAAATGAGGTTGGTAGAAGGCACAAATTTGTCCGCGAGAATATATTATATATATCAGTTGCCGAGTATGCGGAACGACTTACAACAACTGCAGCAGCTGTTTATGCATGGGAATCAGGTAGAAGATCGGTACCCCATTCAATAATCGAATACCTTGCAACTACCTATGGTATTTCGGCAACATGGATGTTGACAGGGCAGGGCGAAGCGATGTCCGAACGAACGCAACCTATTATAAAGAATAAACTTGACACTATCGGTGAAATCCGTTATCACATTGACGCAATGCAAACATTGCTTACTCGGCTTGAGGCAGAAAATACTCGACGTACTGATGTTTATCAATACGAGAACGTATTCACATTGCCAAAATTATCGGCAAGGGTCAGTGCCGGAACACCCATCGGTGTTGATGATGATTTTGAACAAATAAACTTAATGGAAACCTTAGTCAATCACCGTGAACATATGTGTATAATGAATGTAGTAGGCGATTCGATGACTGAGGCGGGGATTAATGATGGAGATATGTTATTGGTTGATACGGCAGCAGAACCCAAAAACGGACAAATTGTCATTGCAAAAGTATTTGGTGAGCTTACCGTAAAACGACTTATCAGGGAAGGAAATAAGACAATACTAAAAGCAGAGAATCCAATCTTCTCAGATATTGAAATAAACCCCCACATGGAAATCGAGTTTATCGCCGTCGTAAAGCATTGTATTAAAAAGTTTTGAAACAGTGAATAAAAACTAATCGTTATTGCCTGCAACTCTTTCGGAATAATGGTGTTATTTTTAACAGAACCACCAATAGCATAGGGAGCAAGCTATCATGATTACACTCCTTCGTATCACGATAATCGTTACAACGATACTTATTACAACGGGAACGACACTTTGCCAATCATTGTCCGTTTCTTTAAAGAGCATTACACCATATCCGGTAATCACAGCCGATTTATTGGCTCTTGATAAAGATGTTTTACCCTTTAGCCCAATATCTGTTAATGAAGTAAAGGTAACGGAAAACGGCATTCAGCAAAAAATCGTATCTGTTACATGTCCGCCTACCAACACACCCCTACCGGTTTCAGTGGTTTTAACATTCGATATTTCCGGCTCGATGAACTTTTATGGAGGTGAACGATACGGAACAGGCGATAAGAACATCGATGTAGCAAAAAAAGCTGGAGTTACTTTTCTTAATGCCTTGCAACTTCCGCCTTCGGAATGTGCAGTAACATCGTTCAATAATTACTCATATCTGAATTCAGACTTCACGAACAATAGAGCGGACTTAATCAGTACCGTCAATCAGATTACGCCACCGGTAAGTGCAGGTACATTCTATTATCCGGCTTTTATGGATCCGGATTTTGGGGCAATAGCCGTCGCATCACGCGGACAATATCAATCTAAGGCAATCATTTTTCTTACGGACGGCGATGGTAAAGATCGTTTCTTTAATACGGCAGCCGTTATTAGTGCTGCGAATAATGCGGGAGTAAAAGTGTTCTGTATAGGGTTGCGTATGCCACTTGGTAACGATCTCATTTCCATTGCTCAACAAACAGGTGGTGATTGGTTTACTGATGTAAGAACTGCAGAACAAGCTGAAGCTATATACAGAAGAATTGTACAAAAAATACAGGGTTATGCACCCTGCGAAATTGTTTGGGAAACTTCGGGTTGTGATACAAGAAGAACAGCTGTTGTGGAATATCTTCCCGCCGGACTGAAAGATACGGTTACCTATACCGTATCCGATACATTACTTTCGCAATTAACTGTTTCACCACTCGGAACAGCTTTCGGTACGGTTGCAGTTTCTACAAATTCCGATAAAACCGTATATCTGAAAGCAAAAAACGGTATTACAACCATATCGGGGCTTACCATTTCCGACCCCCATTTTACTATACAATCGCCGACCGTATTTCCTATTGATATTCCGAATAATGACAGTATTCCTGTTATTATTCGCTTTACACCGACCGATACGAAATATGCCTATGCTGAGTTAAAGGCGATTTCTACCGCATGTAACCCGACTGTAGGGTACTTCTCAGGTGGCTCGGAGTCTGAACCACCTTTAACACCTACTTTGCGTATCATTCACCCGAATGGTAAGGAAAGGTTTTTATGGCGTTCGGATACCATTATTACTTGGAGAGGAGTATTACCCCAAGATACCGTAACATTGGAATACTCTATTGATAATGGAAAAACATGGATATTGATTACTGATAAAGCAACCGGATTTTTACACAAATGGAAAGTTCCCGCTACACCGAGTAAAGAGTGTTTAATGCGTGTTACCCAACAAGTAAAAAGTGGGTATAAACCATATGCTTCCCTTAAACTTCCGGCAGCTGTAAAGGATATTATTTTTAGTCCTGATGCATCAAAATTTTATGTGCTTTCGGCAGATAGTGTTGTACGGCAATACAATACCGCAAATGCGGCGAATAATTATGCACTTAATGCTGCCAAAGCTCTCCATATTGGTTTGAATACTAATGGTTCATGGCTAGCTGTAACAACTCCTTTCAATACTCAGCGACGTGTTTCTATTTACTCTAATACGTCAGCACTTCTTTTCAGTATCGGTATAAGCGATCCGCAAATTGGAAAATGTCTATTTCAGAGTACCGATACAGCTATTATACCTGCTCGATTATTTAATGGATTTGTATTCAGCAGAATTACAAGTACACAGAACTCGCTATTATACACTGAAACCGAAAACGGTATTATTCAATGGGCTGATATTGCGCCACAAAAAGGGTTATATTTAAGTATCAGCCCGACAGGACAAAGAGCGACAATATTTAATTTATGGAGAAGAACTAAAGAAATTATCACTTTACCGGCTTCCCCTGTGCGCGGTGCTATTGCAAAAGACGGCTCTTCTGTTTTAACAACCGATATAAACGGTGTATTGCGTTTATGGG
>JALHLL010000283.1 GCA_022844575.1 bacterium | reverse complement strand
AATGCGGTTATGGAGTTTTTACTTGTTAATCACCCGCTTGATTGCCCTATATGTGATGAAGCCGGGCAGTGCAAATTACAAGAGTATGGCTTCAAGCATTCAAATGGGAAAAGCCGTTTTGATGAGCAAAAAGTTCATAAGCCGAAAAGGGTAGAGCTAGGTCCTAATATTGTGTTTGATGGAGAACGTTGTATTTCATGTTCACGTTGCATACGCTTTGCTGATGAAGTTGCGCAACAACCTGTATTATCATTTGTTCAACGTGGTGATAAAGTTACCATTGAAACATTCCCCGGTACAACCTTCGATAGTCCCTATTCAATGAACGTTATTGATATATGTCCTGTAGGGGCTTTAACAAGTACTGATTTCCGCTTCAAGACTCGTGTATGGGAAATGAGTTTTAATGATTCAATATGCACAGGATGTTCGCGGGGATGTAATACGAAACTTGGTGTTCGTGATAATACTATCATGCGAATAGAGCCGCGAACCAATATGAATGTTAATGAATATTGGATGTGTGACCATGGTCGTTTGTCCCAATATGATTTTGTCAATGGCAATCGTATCAGTGAGCCGATGATAAGAGCAAAAACAGGTGAATTGAAGACAACGACATGGAATGATGCTTATGCTGCTGCTGCCGAATTGCTTTCGGGAGTCAAACATCAGGAAATTATGGTAATCGGATCGTCAAGAGCTTCGAATGAAGATAATTATATACTTGCCAAGTTTGCTAAAAATGTCCTAAAAACAAATAATGTTGATTTCGTTCGACATTTCGATGAAAAATTTGGTGATTCTTTCCTACGTACAAAAGATATGTCGCCTAACGCTCATGGTGCTTGGGAATCCGGAATAGCTCATCATGCTCAACATGGAACATCTATTGATCACTTAGCAGAAAAAATTTCGCAAGGATTTATCAAAGCAATTTATGTAATGGATGAAGATATAGCATCTCATCCGAAACTAAGCGCGGTACTCGATAAGTTGCAGGTTCTTATTGTTCACACACATAATGTGAATGATACGGTACAAAAAGCGCATGTTGTTTTTGCATCTTCGACCTATGCCGAAAGCGAAGGGACATATACGAATGTGAACAAACGCGTACAACACTTTACCCCTGCTGTGGTAACAAAAGAGAATGAAAGAACAATGGGTATGAAAATGAGCAGATGGGACAAATTTGGCGCATTTAATGACCGTTGGACTCAAGGCGAAAGACGTAATTGTCGTATGAGTTGGAGGATTGTGCAAGGTGTTGCCAATGCTATGAATGCACAATGGAATTATCAGGATAGCGAGAGTGTTTTTGAAGATATGACCCATCATATCGAAGGTATGAAAGGCATGACCTATGAATTATTAGATGAATTCGGCGGTATGGTGATAGGTAAAGTAGGTTCACAAGAATCGAAGAAAGTTGTTTATGAATCTCATTATCTGAAGCCGCAAGTCGGTTAAGTTTTACGGAACGGATATTTTTTGACTGTAACATTTTTTTGACTAAAGAGAATAAAATATGGAGCCGTGGGTAGTACAAGCATTGATTTTGTTGGTTAAGATATTTCTGATAGTCAATGGACTTCTTATTGCAGCAGCATATCTTGTATATTTTGAAAGAAAAATATCCGCTTGGATTCATAATCGTATTGGCCCGAACCGTGTTGGACCTTTGGGACTTTTTCAATCGTTTGCCGATGTATTCAAGTTATATCTTAAAGAAGATATTATACCGGCAATGGCAAATAAGAATTTTCATGCGATTGCTCCTGTAATTTCAATAGGCATTGCAATGGCGGTATATGCCGTTATCCCATTCGGCGAGTATTTTTATTTGGGTGGTGAAAAAGTATATCTCTCTATTGCTCCGCATATTAATGTCGGTTTGCTATTTGTTCTCGGTATGTCATCAGTTGGCGTTTACGGTATAACATTAGCCGGTTGGTCGTCGAACAATAAGTATTCTTTGTTAGGTGGTTTACGTTCTGCGGCGCAAATGATTTCTTATGAACTATCCATGGGTTTATCCTTAATAGGTGTGCTCATGATTTCCGGTTCATTGGATTTTATGGAAATAGTTCATTCGCAAGCCGGAGGTAAATGGAATATATTTCTGCAGCCGCTTGGATTTATTATATTTTTAGTAGCGGCATTTGCTGAAACAAACCGTACTCCTTTCGATTTGCCTGAAGCCGAACCTGAGTTGGTCGGCGGTTATCATACAGAGTATTCCGGAATGAAATTCGGTTTATTTTTCTTAGCCGAATATGTAAATATGGTTACGGCTTGTGCGATGATGGTTTTGCTCTTTTTCGGCGGGTGGGATGTTCCATTCCTTTATGATGCACTCGGATTGGAACCCGGTCATCCATTACTTGCGTTATTGCAATTCAGTGTGTTTATCGGAAAAATGATACCTTTCTTATTCCTTTTCATTCAGGCACGTTGGTCATTACCTCGTTTCCGTTATGATCAGTTGATGACACTAGGTTGGAAAGTTATGTTGCCGCTTGCATTAGCAAATATTGCAGTTACGGGTACAATTATGATGATATTTCAATAATAACATACTTCATTAATTTGCAGATTATCAAGAATACGGATTATGAACGTAGAAAAAAATACAGAAAAAGAACGGATGACATTTTGGGAAAAGATATATCTTCCCGAAATTGCACGTGGTTTAGGGATGACATTTGTAGAGATGTTCAAACCAAAAGTGACACGCCAATATCCTGAAGAAGTATGGAATCCGACCGGTTCATATAGGGGAAGACCTGTTCTTGTTTTGGAGGAAGATGGCGAACGTTGTGTAGCATGTGGCTTATGTTCACGTGTATGTCCTGCTCTTGCGATCGAGGTTGCTGCGGGTGAAACGGAGAAAGAAAAAGAACGATATCCGATTAAGTTTGAAATAAACATGTTACGTTGTATTTATTGCGGATTTTGCGAAGAAGTATGTCCTGAAGAAGCGATTGTAATGAGTAAAGATTATGATCTGGTTTTTGAAAGTCAGGAGGAAGCAATTCTTGATAAAGACCAACTGTTGATACCTATGTCACAATTACAAGACAGACATGAATTTTTACGGCAATATCG
>JALHLL010000282.1 GCA_022844575.1 bacterium | reverse complement strand
TACAGTGAAGAGAAATGCCTAACAATATCATCTTCCATTAACGAGAAATGCGACTTTCGTTGACTGGCTTAAAGTAGAGGAGCTGAGGTTCATCGTCATAATAGCAAAAGTAAGCTTTCGCAAAAAGAGCACGAAGTTCGTGCTCTTTTACAAAAAATATGAATATTGTTTCTATGGAACAATAATACTTTTACTTATTGAGCCGGTGCTGCTTTCAAGCGTGATAATGTAATATCCTTTACTTAAGGAAGCGGTTTTGATTTCCTTTGTTTTTATTCCTTTTTCAAGGGGTAAGGTTATTACTCTTTTTCCGCTTATATCCGTTAAGGTTAGTACTATATTTCTACTATAATAGGGGTTATTGCTTATGGTGAGTACATCGTTATGTACCGTTACGGTAAACTCATTTTCAAAACCTTCCTGAACGGAATTTGGTCCCTGCATGGTTGTAAAGCTCCATGTATCCGACCACTCGCCGTAACCTGAGCGATTTTTACCACGCACACGCCAAAAATATTCCGTTGCTTCGCTTAAGCTATTAATGTCTTTTTTAGTCGTTAATAGTGTGCTGTCTTGCGATATGATTTCCGAAAAATCATCGTTTGCGGAAAGTTGTACATGAAAAGTATCCGCTTCATTCACTTTATTCCATGTAAGGGGTAATTCTTTTTCTTGTGCAGTTGCAGCGTTTTTAGGGCTTACCAAACTTATCTTTGACGGATACAATGCTTTTGTAAGAAAACTCCTTACCGGTGACCACTCGCTCGTCAATAATCCTCTATACGCTTTTATTCTCCAATAATATGTGCGATAATACTCAAGGTTTTTTGCCGAAAATGTAAGTGCCGTTATGGTAGAATCTTTCACTACAACTTCATTGAAATCGGGTGTTTTACTTACTTGAATATAAAATCTATCGGCATTCGGTACCGTTTTCCATTGAAACTGTGTAGTGGTATATGTAATATCTGTAGCACCATCAGCAGGAAGTGTTGTTTCCGGTATGCCCAGAGTAAAAGTAGGTTCAGTGCTTTTATATAAACCACCAAATAAGGAACTGCAATAGATATTGCTCTGATTATCGGAAGTTACTATATTGTATTTAGTCCCATTAGACAAAGATTGCGTCCACTCCAAACTTTTCGTATCATAGTATAATAAACCTATTTCACTTGCGGCATATATATTTCCTATTGGGTCTGAACAAGCAGAGTACACTGTTTTGCCTTTTATGTCTTTATTTTCGGTATTCCTCCACACTTGCATAATAAAATCATAGATATAGATACCATCTTGTGCACAGACAAAAGTTTCGCTTACGCTATTGGAAAATATTGAGAAGGTCATAGCATCTTTATTAAGACCATCTACTCTTTGAAACCAAGATGCCAATAAGTCTTTTTGAAAACATATTCTCATTTCTTTGGCTACGCCAATGATCGTAAGTGTATTATCACTATTCGGAACTTCTGTCATTTCAAACATAAATTGACTTACACCTGTTAGTCTGTTCCATGTATTACCCTCATTATTCGATACATACCAGTCCTTATCGTTAAGCGTTATGTATAAACTATTTCCTCTTAAACCTAAACCGGTACATTTATAGGGTAATTTTAAGTTTCCATCGGCAATGAACCATGTTTTCTGATTAAAGAGATAACGATAGATATTTCTCGGTGTTCTGATAACTATTCCCCCCTTAGGAA
The DNA here is from genome assembly GCA_022844575.1 of bacterium. GTDB lineage: Bacteria > Bacteroidota > Ignavibacteria > Kapaibacteriales > UBA961 > UBA2353. The sequence goes on along the minus strand of JALHLL010000282.1, from coordinate 1,438 downwards.
GTGCAACTATCTGAAGGATGGTATTATCATTCTCCGGAAAACCTAATGATGTCCAAGAACTACCGCCATTATCGGTAAGATACACACCGTTTAAGGTGGTTACATAAAAATTATTATTCTTTTTATCGGCAGCTATAGCCGTTATAACAGGATTATTAAAATTCATCCCAACTTGTTCCCATGAGCGGGCATTATCTTTACTCACAAACATACCGGTGCCATGTGTACCGGCAACAACATCTCCATTTTTTAAGCGATAATAACATAATATATACTGAGAATTAAGACCTGTAGAATTTAAGGTTGTATCATCTATCGAATATTGGTTACTTGCATTTTTAACGATTTTATAAACATAATTACCGGCCCCGAATATAGAATGTAAAAAAATATTATTACCTAATGGAAGCACCGAACTTATTTGAGTAAATTGTTTATTATCATTAATTATCTGTAGGGTATGTAAATTGTGGGGTCTTGTTCTGTATTTGTATATCCATGTATTTCCATTATCAGGTGTTATAGTAAAGAGTTGATCACCTGAAATAAGTTTATACACATCGTTCCAAGCACATACAATATTTGTTGCTGTGTCAGTTGCGTAATTTGTTGTTACCGCTACATTATTATTCATAAAGTTAAATGAAGTACCATCATTAGAACGATATTGACGAACTAAATATGTTCCGTTTTTGGTAATAATACCTGCACCAATGTGAAATATGGGATCGCCATACGGTTTCTTGAATAATGTATCAGCAAACACAGACCATGTTATTCCATTATCTACCGAACGATAGAGATTTTTGTTAACCCCGACGAGTACTGTACCATTTTTATGGCTATACATATACTTTATATCTTTATCGGTAAAGGCAGTACTCTTTTCACTCCATGTATTTCCATTATCTGTCGAGATATAAAGACCATTTCGTGTTCCTGCAAGTATATTACCGGATGTAGTACACTCTAAACGGGTTATCATACTATCTCGAAAGGGCTTTATATTAATCTTTGCCCATGTATCAAATTTGTCGTTTGTACGCCACATTCCATACGGTGTACCGATTATAACATCACCATTAGGTAATTGTGTTACGGCGCTTACACTGGCACCCGGTACATTATTCAATTTGGTGAGAGAAATATCGCCACCATAAAGAGAATGCGTAAAAACACAGACTAAACAGAAAAGGAGTACTTTTACCATAAGCTTAAGTTATTATTTTTTTAATCATACTTAAATTGACCATCAACAATTTTCCAAGTACCACTACCACCGGGTCCCGCACCTCTGGACATATTCATCGCTTTACAATCCCAATTACATTGCATATTTGGTTTAAACTGCAAAGAGTCTGCACTAGGATTTACTGCCATAGCATTCAACAAAGCTGTAGCACAATTAGTATGCCCTTCGTTAAACAACTTAGTATAT
>JALHLL010000281.1 GCA_022844575.1 bacterium | reverse complement strand
GCTCTTCCGATCTTGATACTTACCGCCATACCTATCATTATACGTATTATAATCTCTTTTAGATTCCGACTATCCTTTTCGGCTGCGTTTCTTCATTCTTTAACCGCACTATTTACAATGGCAATTTCTATAAATTCAATTCGGTGGGCTTATTCTAAAAAGGGAGTGCAATGGAAAGATCGCGCATATAAAATAAATCAAACCGACTGACAAAGTCCGTCGGTTTGATTTGATATGAAGTATATCAATTATACTTGTGATTGACTTTCAAATAACTGAAGAACATCATCAATGGACATTACGCCTTTATCGCCCTCACCATGTACTCGTAAAGAAACCTGATTATTCTCGGCTTCTCTTTTACCGATAATCATACAATACGGTATCTTTTTCTGCTCGCTTTCTGCAATTTTTCTTTGCACTTTTTCTGAACGTCCGTCGAAATTAACACGGTAATTCAATGATTTCAATCGTTCAGCCAAAGCTGATGCAATTTCATTCAGGGAATCGGTTATCGGTAATACACTAATTTGAGTAGGAGCTAACCAGAATGGAAAATTACCGGCATAATGCTCTATAAGGATAGACATAAATCTTTCCATCGAGCCGAATGGAGCACGGTGAATGATAACCGGACGATGTTTATTGTTATCAGCACCTGTATATTCCAATTGGAAACGTTCAGGCATAACATAGTCAACCTGCACTGTACCTAATTGCCATTTACGTCCTATCGCATCACGTACAATAAAATCAATTTTAGGTCCGTAAAAAGCAGCTTCACCTTCGCCTATAAAGTATTCCAACTCCATCTCATCGGCAACTTCTTTAATTTCTTTTTGCGCTCTTTCCCATAACTCCAAATCACCGCCGTATTTTTCTGCATTATCGTCACGGAAAGAGAGACGTGTACTTACTTCCATTCCGAATGTCGTAAATACTTTTTGTGTTAACTCTATAACATTTTTAATCTCGTCTTTTAACTGATCGTGGGTACAATAAATATGCGCATCATCTTGAGTAAAACCACGTACTCGTGATAAACCACTTAATTCTCCTGATTGCTCATAACGATATACCGTACCGAATTCGGCAAGTCTTACCGGCAAATCGCGATATGAGCGTGGTTCTGATGAATATATCTGATGATGATGAGGACAATTCATCGGCTTAAGCAAATATTCTTCTTCTTCTATTTTCATAGGCGGATATTGCGATTCAGCATAATACGGATAATGTCCTGATGTTTTATAAAGTTCAAGATTACCCAAATGCGGAGTGATTACTTCCTGATATCCCCTCTTTTTCTGTTCATTCCTCAAGAATGCTTCTAAAGTTCTTCTTACCGTTGTACCGTTCGGCAACCAAACAGGCAAACCTCCACCTATCATCGGGTTTATCATAAACAATTTTAATTCCCTGCCCAACCTTTTATGGTCTCTTTTTTCCGCTTCTTCCCTTTGTTTTAAAAATTCTTCCAATAAATCTTTTTTAGGGAATGCAATACCGTAAATTCTTGTTAATTGTTTACGAGTAGAATCACCACGCCAGTATGCACCTGCAACTGAAAGTAATTTCGGAAATTTTAAAACTCCGGTTGATGGAACATGTGTACCACGACAAAGATCAGTAAAATTACCCTGTGTGTAAAAGGTAATTTCGCTGTCCTTTAATCCTTCCAAAAGTTCCAATTTATACTCATCGCCTTTTTCAGTAAAAAATGTAACCGCATCCTGCCATTGTATTTCAATACGTTTATACTCATTATTTGCCTTAACAAGTTCACGCATTTTTTCTTCAATTTTAGGTAAATCCTCCGATGATATTTTAATACCCTCCGGCAAATCAATATCATAATAGAACCCTGCTTCTATCGAGGGTCCAATACCGAATTTTACACCCGGATATAAAAACTCCAAAGCTTCCGCCATTAAGTGAGCCGTAGAATGCCAGAAAATTTCTTTCCCTTCATCATCATTCCATGTGAGAATCCTTATTGATGCGTCCGACTCAATAGTTCGCGATAAATCATAATTCATTCCATTAACAACAACGCCGACAGCATTACGCGCAAGCCCTTCTGAAATGGACTTAGCTATCTCCATTCCACTTATTCCTGAATCAAATTGACGAACCGAACCGTCAGGGAAAGTAATATTCATAAAATTCAATAAATGTTAATATTCCGAATTAATGTTAATTTTTACCTTTAATCATTTTCATTTTTTTAACTATCGTTTCATCATTACGAAGAATTTTTACATTGATCGTTTGCCCAGCTACGCAATCACCTATCACTACTTGCAAGTCCTCTTCTCGTAAAATTCGTTTACCATCAGCTTCAAGTACAATATCTCCGGGTTCAAGACCTGCTTCATCTGCCGAAGACCCCTTTTTTACTTGTACGATAACCACACCGTCTTTTTTCTCCAAACCATACGATTTGGCAATACGTTCATCTATTTCCTGAATAAAGAAACCCGGATCAAAATCGCGGTCTATTTTTTTGTGCGCTTTTATAATATCCACAACCTTTTTTACACGATTAATCGGAATTGCATACCCAATACCTATACTGCCCGCGCCTCTCGAATTCTGCGCTGTAGAAAAGATAATCGTATTCATCCCTACAACTTCACCGTGCGCATTAACAATAGGCCCACCTGAATTTCCGGAACTTATTGCCGCATCAGTCTGAATCATATCACGATAGACTCTACCATCTTCGCTAAAATTTACACCAGTATTACTTACAACCCCGACCGTAATAGTCGGTTTGGAATTAATATCGAATAATCCGAAAGGGTTTCCCATCGCAATAACCCATTCACCCATTATAACATCATCGGAATTCGATAATTGGAGATATGGCAAGTTTTTTCCATTTATTTTTAGGAGTGCTACATCAGTCGTTTTATCAGTACCGATAATCTCAGCATCATACTTTTCTCCATTTGTCAAAGTCACGACAATTTTTGTAGCCGTACCGGCTACGTGATCGTTTGTGAGGATATAACCATCGGATGAGATAATGAATCCCGACCCTAAACCGCGAATTTCCTGATTATAAACCCTCCGATTTCGACGGAAAAATTGATCGTACAAAGGATTTGAACCGAAAAAATCATCAAAAGGATCACGCACGGTCATTTGCCGAACTTCTGT
>JALHLL010000280.1 GCA_022844575.1 bacterium | reverse complement strand
ATCTGCTCCATTCTGAATTTTATTGCTTCAATAGGATCGGGTAAATCAATCGGAAAATGCTCATGTTCATACATATCAATTAAAATACCAAGCACTTCAAGTTCATCACCTTCGGGAGTATTCATTGTTGCATCGAATATTTCCTCAAGTCTCGCAATAGCTTTTTGATAATCTTCTTCGCTTTTTATCGGTTTTATTTCCATTTGATTATATCCTTTGCATATTAACGGCATCGTACTCTGCATGAGTACCTATAAATCTAATCCACACCATTCTGTATTCATAATTTACTTTTACAATCAGTCTGTATTTATTACCCTTAATATTAAATACTACTTTGTTGTTTCCAACGATACTTGCACTCGGATATTGTGCCTTTAATTCATTTGAATTTTTCCATTCAGTTTTACTGACCTCATGAAACCAAGACTTTAACGGCTGCTCGCTGTCTGCATGAGCTTCCCAGAAATCACGTAAAGTTTTTTAGCGATTATTCTCAAACCTTTCTCCTCAAAAATACGCATTGTTCCCCTATTGGGAACATTTTCAGCTTTAATTGTTTAGTTTTCCTATGGTTTCATGATAAGAATACGCAATACTAAGAAAAAGATATGAACAATACTACGCTGATTTCTTGTCTTAACGAGTAAGGAAAATCCCTTGCACTCACAGTCAAACACTTTTTGCTCTAAATTTTTCAACAAACTTGTTATTATTGCAGTTGAGTTTATATGATTGCTCACATTATATTGTAAGTCCGATGAAAAATGCCTTATGCTTTTGCTGTTTATTTTTATGCTGTGGTTCGCTTCTTTCGCAGGATGATGTTTTTTTGTTGAAAGAAAGAACGTTTAGCCCCGTAAGTGTAGCCGGCGATTCAACCGACCCGAAAATCGCTCGTATGAAAGCTGCTTATACGTGGTTATCTGTAGGATTGGAAGGCGGAATAGGTATAAACATGTTCAGCCAAGATATTGAAAATGTACCCTTCGGTAATGCAGACCAATTCAAACAAGTGTTCGGTTCGGGTGCCGGTATTGGAGGATACCTACAGTTCGTAGCGGATTTTGGTTTATCGTATAAATATGGCTTGCAGGTAAAAGTCGGACATCAGAATTTGTATGTGGGTAATTCGGGTGATATTGATGAAATAAAACTACGTAATGGAGCAGACGGAAAAGAGATCACATCAAAACAGAATATGGATTGGGAAATTAGCGGTCTATCGTATCTGACAATGGGTCTCGGTTTTAGAGTAAATACAACGCCGGAACTTTCCATTATACTTGGTGGTTTTATTAATGTATTAAGGCAAGGTAAGCCGGAGTATATACAGACGAATACTATTATATCGCCTGAAAATGCTTTTTTTGATGTTAGAGGAGTTGCGACTAAAACGGCGACTGAAAAAGAACAAATGTATAGCGTATCCAATGATATGATGGGCGTGGAAATTGGTGCTTCATACCGCTTTAACTTGGATACATCGGCTGTACTGATTCCCAAAATCAGTTATCAGTACAGTGGGTCAGGTTTGTTTGGCTCTTACTCGAAAATCGAAAGTTCGATGAGCATTATTCAGATAGGCGTAGCGTTACGATATAATATGTAGTAAATCGAAATAAATGCCCAGATAGGTATAAAATGGTACTTTCACTTGATTTACGAAGCATCCGTAATAAGACTATCTATAAACTGTTCATATATACCCTAATCAATACAAGGAATACTAAACATACCGTGGAATACTAAACATACCGTGGAATACTAAACATACCGTGGAATACTAAACATACCGTAACATTTAAAAAAAAGACCGCTCACACAATGAAACTGACCTTTCTCACTTCTATTCAAATAAAAAACGAAGAACGGTAGTATTTTTGAAAAGAACAGTTACGGTAATCGTTTCATCGTTCACTTCACTATGAGCAAATAAGCATAGTTTCGAGTAATACAGTTATAAGAAAGCTACTCAACCATTCTATGTCATTCACAAGAAAACTACGGCAAGCAATAGCTTTGCCACCACATATAATCGTTAAAAAAGCATTTGAAATAGGGCTTAGAACCCTCAAACGGTCGCTATTGCGCAAAAGAGATTATCAATCCTGTACATACTCATTACATTATACTGCCGAGTTGCCATTATTGCGCTATGTACTACCGCCGCATAAGGATTCGCTTCAACACTATACCCCCTTATTGGATGAACTCTCCGTTCATTATATGGCTCATCGGCTTGATGTTTTGGGTTCGGGATGGACTTCCTTGCAGTATGGAACCACACCGAAGGGAACGGAAAGACATATATACACTACCGATATTGATACTGTTCAAGACATAAAAGTTACGGAATCCAATCTTCAGGAAAGTAAAAGAATCAGTAAACTTCTACCACCCACCTATCAGCCGATAGATTGGCAAAAAGATGTCAAATCCGGCTATCGCTGGTCGGAAGCATTATGGTATAAAGACAATCGTTATGGAGTTTTAGATGGTGTTGATGTAAAAGTTCCTTGGGAAATAGCACGTTTTCATCATCTTGTCCATTTGGCATATTCACATACACTCTTATCGGAACAATCGAACAATACCGTTTTTGCCGATGAATTCAGAAATCAGATACTGGATTTTATTGGGTATAATCCGCCCCGATTCGGTGTAAATTGGGTTACGAGTATGGATGTCGGTATCCGTGCTGCCAATATGCTTACCGCCTATGATATTTTTATCGCATCCGGTTACAAGTTTGATGCGGAATTTGAACGGATATTTACACGCAGCATATATGAACATGGCAAACATATTGTCCATAATTTGGAATGGTCAGCCGATTTGCGGGGAAATCATTATTTAGCGGATTGTGTCGGACTCTTGTACTGCTCTGCTTATCTACCCTCATCACCGGAAATAAATGCATGGTTAGCTTTTTCGATACAAGAGATTTCAGCAGAAATATTATTGCAGTTTTTACCCGATGGTGGTAATTTCGAGGCATCAGTGCCGTATCATCGGCTTTCATTGGAAATGGTTTTATATGCAGTCGGTTTAATCCATAGTTTATCGGAAGAAAAATTATCGGCATTATATACATATAACAATACTTTTATAAAAGGCAAACCATCGCTTACACCCGCCCCACTGCCCTTTTATAATACTCCCGATTATTGTAAGACAAACGCAAAAAAAACACCCCTATCATCCGAAGTATATGAAAGAATTGTGCAAGCAATAC
>JALHLL010000279.1 GCA_022844575.1 bacterium | reverse complement strand
AAACTTCAAGACCTACGCTCATTGATGGGTAAAGGCGGAATAAAAGGTTGGGTAAACAGAGGCGGCGGTACAATTAAAGCGGATGATGTTCAAGGTGCTCAACCAGTAAATGGTGCGATAGCTTATGCAATTGATGGCAATGGCGAAGTACGCGATTTCGCATTAACAAATGAGCAAGGTCTTTTTGAATTGACGAGTTTGAATAAGGAAAATATACTTTACACATAGAACGTGTGGGCTACGAATCATCGGTAACCGAAGAAATAATAGAAGAAGAATCAACAATAAAAGAAGTGACAAAGTCATTATCACCGCTAATAGCATCGAGCATAAATGAAGAGAATGAAGAATCGCAAATCTTGGTGAAACCGAATCCCGTAGGAACGATCACAACGATAGAATTTCCGATGGATAAGGCGGTAGAATGTACAATAACAATAAGTGATATATTGGGAAATGTAGTGCTCACAGAGAAAATGCAAAGTATAGTCGGTTTAAATAATTATACTGTGACAACATCCTCTTTAACGGCAGGTCAATATCTCATCCAAATACAATCAGCAAAAGGAATGAGAAGTGTACCGATGACGGTGATAAGATAAAAAACCATTATGTAGCGATAAATGAAGAGGGTTATTTACATAAGAGTAAATAACCCTCTTTTTTTGTGAAATATTTTCACAATATTTTGCAACGCTCATACAATCATAGTGTTATTAGAGTTGTAGTTAAAGGAGACCAAATAGGTCATCTCTCATCATTTTTTACCTTTTGTGAGGTTGTTTATGATAAAACGTTTATGTACCATTCGTACTTTTCTATTAATAATGGTGCTTTTGAGCACTGCTTATTGTGAGACTTTTGCACAGGCGAGGCCCATTACAAAAGTATTGTTCGCAGAGCCGGTATTGGATAAGAACACAGATTTATACGATTTGAATGTAATATGGGAAATGGGCCACAACGATCCTGCACCTCAATCCTATCTGATAAGTTTTTACGAGAGAAATACAGCTTCATTCAGTAAACAGTTCAAAGTTTCTCATTCTTCAGTCCAAGAAACTTCTAAAAAATTCTCATACCTTGTTGACGCCGATGCACCGGAAGGTGAGTATGTAGTAAATGTTTATGCTATATATGAAGGGAATCAATACGCAGATTCATCGTGCCGTTATTCGATCAATATTGGCAAGAATGATCATTATAAACGTGCGGAGTTTTTATCGGCGAATGTAGTTACTACTTCATTAGGTGATTACTTTCATAAAATAGATTTTCGTGTATCAACGGATAATGGCGCTACATGGACAAATCAATTACCGGGCGGATGGAAAATCAAATATTCTTTTAATCAATTTTGGTATGATAGAATGGTATCGAAACACACGTTTAATGATCAAACGGGTGAGTTGTACCTCAACGTAAAAGATAAAGGTTCATATTTATGGTGGTGGTTTCAGATTGTAGATGAAAACGGAAGAAATGTATCACAACGAATACACAAAATTGAGTTTAAGGTTTTAGATACGAAACCTGAAAGCCATACGATACGAGGTGTCGTAACTGACGCAAACACACAACAAGGAATAAAAAATGCGATGATTACTCTTATGGGTGGCGGTGCAAATAGTATTCTTCGATATACGGCGATGACGGATGACAATGGTATGTATAGTGTTGAAGCCTTAGCAGGAAATTACACAGCTCATTGTATCGTACCGAGAAACAATATGATGTCACCATGTTATCTTGAACAGTATTATAAGAATACAACGGATAGAACACAGGCGATGGTGATAAAGGTTGATGCCGATAAACAAGGAATAGACTTTTCACTACAACCATGCAGTCAAGAGAACAATCGAATAGCCGGCATAGTAACCGATAGTAAAAACATGCCAATTCCATCGTCGGTTGTTGCATTCAGATTACCCGAAGGTAATGAGGACATTATTATTCGTTCAACCACAGCAGAAGCCGGTAACTTTATGTTTGAAAAGCTGAAAGTCGGTAATTACTTACTTTTTGCTTTTCCTTCCGGAGTGACGGCAATCCCCGGATTTTATAAAGCCAATGATTTTGCAACCTTGGAATGGCAAAAAGCAACCCTTGTCAAAGTAACATCGAACAGTACATCACAAATAGTAATAAAACTTCGAGACCTACGCTCATTGATGGGTAAAGGTGGAATAAAAGGTTGGGTAAACAGAGGTGGTGGTGCTATTAAAGCGGACGATGTTCAAGGTGCTGAACCGGTAAATGGCGCGATTGCTTATGCTATTGATGTCAATGGCGAAGTACGCGATTTCGCATTAACAAATGAGCAAGGTCTTTTTGAATTGACGAGTTTGAATAAAGGAAAATATACTCTTCATATCGAACGTGTAGGTTATATAGCATCGGTATCGGAAGTTATTATTGAAGGAGATGAAACCACAACGGAAGTAACAAAACAATTAGCTCCGGCGATTACCACAGGTATAGATGAAAATGGAGTATCGGAAAATACGGCGGTCGTACCTAATCCTGCCGATAATATGGTTACCGTACATTTTAACTCCTTTGTAGCGGAAACGGCAACGGTGGGCGTTTACGACATGATGGGTAAACGTTTAATAGAGCAAACAATGAATGCGCAGGCAGGAGCGAATGAGGTAATTCTCAATACATCAGGTTTAACATCTGGTTCATACACGGTAAAAGTTGAAACAGGTTCCGATAGTATTGCAATACCTATGAAAATAGTGCGATAAGATTCGGAATATACGCTGAACATGAAGCGGATTGCCATTAAATGGCAATCCGCTTTTTTTATGCTCCTCTACCTCATAAAAAATACCCGTATTAAAGACTGCATAAAATTTTCCATTTCTCCATTTTTTTATCGAAGGATAGGCGTGCATGTGCAGGGCTTGTTGAGGGTAAAATAATAGTTGGGTAATGACTGAGAGAAGTAAAGTGCTTGCGAAAGTAATGTGCTGCGGAAGTCCCGTTAAAAAGTATCGTTTGTATATGATTATGTTCGAGAAGGAATTGTTCGATGGAATTTGGTAACTCTTCTTCTATTGCACTATCGGCACTACCCTTCCTTTTACATGTATGTAATACATCCCACAATGCAATGTGATGATGTAACAGAATATCAACTCGAGCCGAATAATCGGAAGAAAATTGTTCTCCGAAAATGTTAAAAATGATATTCCAGAATGCATTGCGCGGATGAGCATAATATTGATTCCTCTGTAAAGATGTTA
>JALHLL010000278.1 GCA_022844575.1 bacterium | reverse complement strand
ATCAATGGGTTTTTCAAAGCAAATTCAACATATTCCAAGAATGCTGGATAGTTTTCTTGGCATGTTGGGATAATTTCTTTTGGTGGAAGAATAAATCCAGCACCGCCAAAGCTGTTGGATGGTCTCAATTCAATAGTTAGAGAGTATGGTTTGAAGTTGTATCTTGCACGAACAGTTGCTCCATGCCACCAGTCACTTGCAGAACCAGATGTTGGGTAGAGTTCAGTTGATTTGATTGATTTGTATTTCTTTCCGTGAACTTTTTGGATTGTTGTTGACATGTTGTCAGAAATAGTTTTGAGAAGTTTTTCATGTTCTCCAGGATTGCGTGTCCATCCATAAGGGCGTAAGATCAATTGGGAGTAGGAGTGATAATCCATAGCAGCGACAATTTTGGTGTTTGCCAAGAAATATTTGCTTAGAGCTTTAGTTTCTGGTTCAGATGCAGCAGAAGGACCGTGATAGATATCAGAGTTTGGATTTGTGCTGGTTCCTGTTTGTCCCCAGTGATCATCGTAGTTTCTGTTCAAATCAACACCCATTCCACGTGGATCATAGCGTCTGTTCTTTCTCCATAAACGATTACTTTCCCAAGTAAATTCAAATCCATCTGGGTTTACAAATGGAATGACAATGATCTCGTGCTTATTAAGGATATTCTTCACCCTTTCATCCCCTCTTTCGTAGTTGGTGAGCATAGTGTGAACAATGTATTGGCAAACCATTCCAGAAATCCATTCACGTGCATGAATTTGACATTGAACCCAAATTTGTTTATCTAGTGCACCGTTCAAATCATTTCTTCCAAGATGGATGGCCCAAAGTGGACGGTTTTCGTGAGTTTTACCGACTTCTTTGTTGATTGAAACCAAGTTTGGATATTTCTCAGCCAATGAGTCATACCAACCGAGAGTTTCTTCAAAGCGGTGATATTCAGCAAACCAGTTGCTATTGGAGAATGGGGTGTAGTTGTTCAAGCGATTGCCTTCAGCATCGATCAAAGCCTGAACATTGACATCTTGAACTGTGAAATTAACACCTTCCTCTTCCAATTGCTTTAATTGATCAGCACTTACAAAGACTGACAACAGCTCCTCATTTCTTTGCCAAACATCCAAATCGTTGTTCTTGACGACTTCGGCAGCATAGTTGTCAGCGGTTTGAATGGTAATTAATTTGTGGTCATCGAAACGGACTGTTTGAGTGAAAAGGCCATTGCAGACAGCAGTTGACCAAAGAGCGAGAGACGAAGTGACGTAGCCAAGGATACGCATATACTGGCAATTTGTGAAGCGCCGTTTATATATGATCCAATATTCCTAAAAAGGATTATTGAGAAAATGTGCACTTCCCATGTGATTGATTGCTTTTGAAATGAAAATTTTATAGATTAGCAGCAATTCTGCAGTATTTTACAATATTAAGTCTCAGCAGAGACATTAGAATTTATTTTTAGTGACGATTTTGTGTTTTTCTGTAATTTTGATTTTTTTAATTTTTGTTGCAAATCTTCTCTATTTTTTTCTATCGCTTAATTCAGTAGCAGCATTCTTTTCCTTTGAATTAGACGTTTCAACAGCTGCTGCAAGCTCTTCGTCTTCTTTTGTTGCCTTCAATTTCTTCAAGCATGGAACACAGATAACTTTATCAACTAAGGCATATTTCAAAACAAACATGATTAAGGCAACTGTTGCAACAATAGATGTAAGCAAAAACATTTTTTGCATATCTTCGTTAAATGCAAATCCAAGTCCACCACCCAATGTCCCTCCCAGAGCAGCTGACAGTCCAGAATACACACCAGAGAACAGTCCTTGAGCAGATGCTTGTGCTCCTGGTGGTGCAATACTATTGGCGATAGGTATTGCTGCTGAAATAATAGCAGCAGTATTAATACCTTTTAATAATTCAATTGCAAAGGATAAGAAGAACCAATTTCCAGTAACTGGGATCACCGAATACATGAAAATACGGATGATACCACAGGCTTGTCCAATAACTAACAACCAATAAACACCGAACAACTTGTTCATTTCTTTACCATAGAAGAATACTGCAACTTCAGACGACATACGGCAAAGATGGGACAAGGCAATCAACACTTTGCTTTGATTCATATCTTTTTCCATAAACAGTGCCAAAAAGTATGACATAACAGATCTTACGTATCCAGACATTAACACAACAAAGAGAAAGAATAAAAAATGAGGATTTTTCAATAATTTTAAACGAGGATTCTTGATTGTTTCAGCTTCTGCCTGCTTGTGATCAGCAGCCTTTCCATGTGAGCCATGCTTGGCAGGTGGTTTGTGAGTGATTCTAGAGCGTGAAAAAATGCCACCTGGAATACAGAAATAGGTGAGCGTAGCACAGAGAATTGACGTTCCACATAAATTCAAAAACATGACGTCATACTCAGCCTCTGTATGTTTCAAAGAGTCCATACCGATAGCATTAACAATCGTAATTGCTGCGTGACCAACTGTTCCCCATAAACGAACTCTCCCAAATCTTTCTTTGCTAAAATTCTTGGTGGAAGCCAGCATGTTAAATACTTGATTATCCAGCAGTGGGAAAAGTGCAGAGACACAGAAGTTTGACAAACCATAACATACAACAGTGTATGCCAATGATGCATTTGCTTGATTTTCACCAAAAGGTTTCCAATTTAACATTGTGAAGAAACCTGCGTATGCAAGACAGCACGTGATAAGTATAAGCTTGTGTCGCCCCGTCTTATCGGCAATCCAACTCCAACACAGTGCTCCAAAGAAGTTGAACCCAGATAAAGCGGCAACTAATCCAAATTGCCAAAGAACAAGATCCCATTCTTCAAAAAAGTATTGTGCTGTGAAGGTATGTGTTGAATAGACTGCAAGATTCAGAGCGAAATAGAGAAATTTTGGCAAAATAAGATAGTCATCAGCAAGAATTCTCCAAAGTGAACGATATATGATTTTTTTAGAAGGTACTGACTGATTTTCAGTTTGAACTGCTTCAGCCTGACCTTCCTTTTCAGCGTTGTTTCCAGCTTCGACCTTCATAGGGCCCCTGGCCCCTAAAAATTTTCCCGATCGTTTTTATTGGCCCCCGTGAAACAAGGGTATTGACGGCTGCAATGGTGGATCACGAGTTGAGACCAGTAGAAAGCAAGGATATACAATATTCGGATTATTAGGTGTTGAAAATGCTTTAATCTGATGGGCATAAAAGTGTGGCTTGGTATCTGAACGAAAAATTATAGGTGACCGGGGTATGTTCAGACGGGTTTTTCACCGCTT
>JALHLL010000277.1 GCA_022844575.1 bacterium | reverse complement strand
GTTACAAACTCTTCTTTAAAGGTAGTTTTGCCTTTAACTGCAAATTCTTGTGTGCATACATTCTTTATGAGTTTGTTTTGTTCTTTAGCAGGCAGATCAGCCCAGCGCAGGTCCTCTTTTATATCACTTTGCTTTAACAGATACTGCCATAAGCGTTGTGGCAGGTTAAAGGGGTTGGTGTTGATGATCTTTTTTGCTGCAGTTTCAAAGCGTACTGACTGCAGTTTTTCCCTGGCGGTCGTTTCATTGAATTCGCAATTCCAGTTAACGCAAATGGAAAAATGCCAGTTGGCTGCAGCCAGTTCCCTTGCAGCAAAAGAAGACAATTTTAAAACCGCCGGGCCGCTCATCCCCCAATGGGTAATCAGCAATGGCCCCTGGGAGGACATTTTTGTTCCATTGATTTTCACCACCACATTTTCAGCCACCACACCCATCAATTCTGTTATACTGTTACTGCTAAGATTAAAAGTAAATAACGAAGGAACCGGTTCTTCAACGGTATGCCCCAGTTTCTTTAACCATTCAAACTGTATTGACTTGGGATAACCACCGCTTGCAATACATACATAATCTGCTATCACACTCCCGGCATCTTTAAATGCTATCTTCCATTGTTTTCTACCCATTGACGATTCACCATTCACCATTGACGATTCACCATTCACCATTGACGATCCACCATTCACCATTGACGACACCTCCCTGTTCATCCATATCTCCACCCCATATGTATTCGCTTCCTTCATCAAACAATCAATGATAGTTTGTGAAGAATCTGTAACAGGAAACATTCTGCCATCGCTTTCCGCCTTTAGTTGTACGCCTCTTTCCTCAAACCATTGTATAGTACCTGTTGTAAAAAAATGATGAAATGCTTTTTTCAAAAAACTGCTGCCTCTTGGATATTTTTTTATCATCTCTGCCATGCTGAAACAATGATGTGTCACATTACATCTTCCACCACCGCTAATTTTAACCTTGCTTAATAGTTTGGAAGATTTCTCCAAAATAATTACCTGCAAAGCCGGGTTCATCCTGGCTGCATTAACGGCACAGAAAAAACCGGCCGCTCCACCACCCACAACGATCAATCTTTTTTTATTCATCTATATTGTATCTTAGAATGAAAATAAACAAAGAAAAAATAAGAAAGTAATCTTATACCAACTGATTTTTCAAACAACCGAACAACATCAAATCCGGAACTGATACACTATCAACCAACCCAAACATCACAAACCCGGAACACGTAACTGACAAACCAATAAAGCAAAATGGCATTACCTGTAACGAAACAAGAGATCAAACAAATGCCCGTGATACCTTATCAAAAAATAAGGGAACATCTTAAGACCGGCGATATTGTTTTTTGCAGTGGCAGTTATACTTTCTCCGGCGTTATTCAAAAACTTACTAAAAGTGTATGGAGCCATGTGGCCGTGGTATATAAAGATGAAGAACTGGGAAGGATAATGATGCTGGAAGCTGAACCTTATGTCGGCATACGCTTAATTCCACTATCTACTTATTTGCAGGATTATAAAGGAAAGAGAAGATCCTACAAAGGGCAAATAGTGATTGCAAGACTGCAGGAGCCATTACCAAAAGAACAGCTAAACCGGGGCCTTAGTTTTGGCCTGGATGCATTGACAAGACCTTACGATAATTATGAAATTTTCAGGATAATGACGCGGATACTGTTTCGTGTTACCAAAAGAGAACGCAACAGAAGTTATATCTGCAGTGAACTGGTAAGGGATGTATTTGCAAAGTCGGGTGTTGTCATTCAGTATAGCGACACGTATATTAGCCCCAATCATATCTGGATTGATGAAAGAGTATCAGGGAAATACAGGGTGCTGTAAAATCCCAAATAACGAATAGCCTAATAATCCGAACATAAATTTGGATTCGCTTTTTCAGCCGCTTCTATTTCGGCAAAGCCAGATAATACGTCTGCCTGGTTTTTTTGCACACATACCGTATGTTCATAGTGTGCTGCCGGCTTGCCGTCTTCAGTTCTAATCGTCCAGCCATCTTTATCGTGGTATACATTTTTTGTACCCAGGTTGATCATTGGTTCAATCGCTATCACCATCCCCTCTCTTAATTTAGCACCAGTACCGCGTTTTCCGTAATTAGGCACCTGCGGGTCTTCATGCAGTTTCCGGCCAAGCCCGTGCCCAACCAGTTCTCTTACCACCCCATATCCACGTTCTTTTTCAGTATAATGCTGGATAGCGTATGCAATATCCCCTACCCTGTTTCCATGTACCGCTTTTTCAATGCCTTTATACAAAGATGCTTTCGTATCAGCCATCAGTTTTTTTGTTTCTTCGGGAATAGAGCCTACCGCAAACGTGTATGCGCTATCACCATGAAAGCCATTTTTAAAAACTCCCACATCAACGGAAACAATATCGCCATTTTTCAATGGCTCATTTACCGGAAACCCATGTACTACCGCATCATTTACACTGATACAGCAGGCAAAAGGAAAGGGAGGATTGCCATATCCTTTAAACGAAGGTGTGGCGCCATTTGCCTTTATAAACTCCTCTGCAATATCATTTAATTGCATAGTGGTTACCCCTTCCTTAATATGAAGTGCCACATGCGCCAGCGTTTTGCTTACGAGCTGGCTGCTTATTCTCATCAATTCTATTTCTTCTTTTGTTTTGTAATGGATCATACCCGGCCCCGTTAGTTTACGGGGAATATTACTTTTTTTATAAAATAAACCCTGACAGTTTATGCCAGGGTTCTGATAATTTCTATTGTTATTGCCTTACATCCCGCTGAACATGGGAATGGAGGTTACATTCCGCTTGCAACGGTTTGCCTTCCCTGTATCCTTCCACTGCTCATTAAACCGTCGTACTGGCGCATGAGCAATTGTGTTTCAATTTGCTGGAGTGTATCTAAAATTACACCCACCATGATCAATAAAGACGTACCGCCAAAGAAGGTTGCAAAGTCCTGCTGTGTCCCAAACACCAGCTGGAATATACCTGGCAGGATACCCACAAAAGCCAGCAGTATCGCACCCGGCAAAGTGATCCTGTCCATGATGGTGCCGATATAATCAGCCGTATCCTGGCCCGGCTTTACCCCCGGTATAAAACCATTGTTCCGTTTCAAATCCTCTGCCATTTGCTTGGGATTGAAAATAAGTGCTGTATAAAGGAATGTAAAACCTATCACACAGACTGAGTACACAATCATATATACTACATTGGTATGATCAGTAAAATATCTTGCCAAACCATTATTGGTATAA
>JALHLL010000276.1 GCA_022844575.1 bacterium | reverse complement strand
ATAACGAAGAATATTGAGATCGAAAATTTTAATGATTTTCCAAGTGTTTTGACTCAAATATACAACAGAGAAAGTCGATGTAAAATGTTTGGTGATAATTTTTGGTTGCTTCCACAGCGATCATCTATTCCATCAAATTTTTCACTTGAAGATTTGGCAAATCAAAATTCTGTTGTATCAAAAATGTTGAAGCATTTGTATTTTTGTTTCCCTTTTCAAGAACGAGCAGTGTTATTCAAAAGACTTGTTGCTGCGCACCGTTCAAACCATAGCAGTCGTGATAATTATTTCACTCCTTCATTGACTGCAACTGTTAGACGTAATTATATCTTTGAAGATGCATTGAGTACCATGTTGAAGGCTTCTTTACTTGGATATATCCGGATTCAGTTCATTGACGATTTCGGGATGCAAGAGCCTGGAATTGACGGTGGTGGTTTGTTCAAAGAATTTCTTACCCGATTCTTCAAAATTGTGTTTGATCCTTCTTTAGGAATATTTCTATCAACAGAAAATCAATTAATATATCCAAATCCAAATGCGGTTGCTCTGAATGAAGACTTTAACGCCACATATCTCACAGGAAAATTGATTGGAAAAGCATTGATGCAAGGAGTTTTATTAGATGTCAACTTCCCTTCATTTTTCGTAAAAAAGTGGAAAGGGCTTAATGCGCAATTGGATGAATTGCCTTCTTTGGACAGCGAACTATACAAATCATTTATGTTTTTAAAAAATTACTCAAATGATGTTGTATCTCTGTCGCTCACATTCACTACAACTGTAAATATTCATGGTGAGATGGTGGAACGAGCTCTGATACCAAACGGAAATAACATTCCAGTAACAAATGCCAACAAATTGCAGTATATCAATTTGGCTACATATGATAAACTCAATGTTCAATTGAAAGAAGCATCTGACGCCTTTACTCGCGGTTTATTCGAGTTGATCCCGATTGAATGTTTTTCCATATTCTCTACTGCTGAGATCAGTCGATTGGTTGCAGGTGATAACAGCGGTGAAATTGATCTTGAGGATTGGAAGACAAACACAGTGTACCACGAGCCTTTATCAGTGACACACCCAACAATTGAATTATTTTGGACAGCAATTGAAAAGGTTTTCACAGAAGATGATCGAAAATTATTATTGAAATTTGTAACTTCGTGTCCACGTCCTCCACTGCTAGGATTTGCTGAATTGACACCCAAGTTTGCAATAATCCCAGATCTACATGCTAGTACGTCCAGTTTGCCAACAGCCAGCACGTGTATGAATCTGTTGAAGATCCCTCTTTATGAAAGTTTGCCCCTTCTCACTGATAAATTATTGTATGCAATTCGCAGTCACACTGGATTTTATGAAGCTTAGCTTACTTTGACTTTCAGTTACGCTTTTAACCTTTGAATTATAAGCAAGCCAGCAACGCTAACTTTACCCGCAATGTCTCAACCACCACAACAACGAACTCCTGTCCAAGAACAAGAACAATTCTCTTCGCAACCGCAGTATAGTCAGCCACAAAAAGTCTCTGGTGTCACCCAAGAATTCCCACCAACCCCTCAATCAACACCGGCTGAATCCCGCAGTATCCCAGTGGTGACTGAACCTAGACCAGGTGGCCTTGCCTCAACTTCTGCTCCAACTGGCGGCTCGTCTGTCCTTACATCAGCGGGAACTGAAGGACACAAAGGTGTATTTGCTGGAGGTGAAGGATCTACACCAACAGCCGATGTCCACATTCCATCTCTAGTTATGTCTGATCAACCCATTTCACATTCAATGAAAGAAAGAATGTCTTCATTATTCCAATCATACAAACCAATTAATCAAATCCATGAACACTTATCTTCCATTCATTGCTATCATGGTGAGCCACTGAGACAAGTCCAAGCTCATCATTATTGTTCTCATTTGAATGAAGATTTGAGACAATGTGTGATATATGATGGGCCTGGTGCTGATGCTAAGCTTATCGGTGTTGAATACGTTATTTCTTCAAAACTCTTTCAACAGCTGCCCGTTGAAGAGAAAGCTTATTGGCATCCACACATGTACGAAGTCAAAGCTGGATTGATTTCCCTTGTCGGTGTTCCAGAAGCAATTGAAGACGGTGAAATGCAAAAATTGATAAATACATATGGAAAAACATGGCATTTTTGGCAAGTTGATCGCGGTGATGTTGTACCTTCTGGGCCAGCCAAACTCATGTCTACCTTCCATATGGATGGGGAAGTAGATGACAGACTTGTTGAGCTAAGAGATAAAGAATTGGGTATGTCAACACATGGAAAAAGACAGCGAAGAATTCATTTTCAACATGATTTAATTGACAGAGATGCAAAGGCTTGAAAATTCTCCTTCTAAGTGAGAGTGTAAATAAAGTGAATTTGAACAGGAAATTTACAGGTCTTTCTAGTTCCATGTCCCACAATCAGCCGTCATTTTACAGGTCAATTCCCCTGCCACTATACAGCTCCACTCGTCCTAGCCTGAGAACCTTTAAGAAAATGAATAATGAAATTTCTTCACTTGAACAACTCAAATCTTTGATAACACTTCATAATAATTGGCCTAAGAATGGAGTGCTATTCTCAAATCTCCTTCCAATTCTCAAATCACCTTCAGCTACCCATTTCCTAATCCGCGCTTTAGCTGATCTTGTCCGCCACGACTCTTTTGATGTTGTAGTAGGGTTGGAGGCGAGAGGGTTTATTTTCGGCTCTCTATTGGCCCATCACCTGAGCAAGCCATTTGCGGTCATTAGAAAAGCAGGGAAATTGCCTGGAACACTCCATTCCATTGAATACAGCAAAGAATATGGGACAGATAAATTTGAAATTGAAGTCAACGCTCTCTCGAAAAATCAACGAATCCTATTGGTTGATGATGTATTGGCAACTGGAGGGACGGCTCATGCTGCAATTCAGTTGATTGAAGGGAAGGCTGAGTGTGTTGTTGTAAAGCTATTGGTAGTTTCAGAGATAGAAAATGTTAGAAATGAAAATTTTGAATTAAAATGTGCAATAAATTCTCTGTTTAAATTTTACCGACTGAACTTTTGCTGTTCAACAAATTGTTGCGCCCTGTCAGCCTCAATGTTCCCGTCCCCAATACACTTCCCCTCTTGGATTGAAGAGCACAAAGACAAATTACAGCCACCAGTTAATAATTATTTGGTTCAATCAGGTGATTTTATTATTATGGCTGTTGGTGGCCCAAATGTCCGCAATGACTTCCACATAAACCCAACAGAAGAGTGGTTCTATCAATTCAAAGGTCAAATGCTCCTCAAAGTTGCCGTCCATAAACAAGACTGCACAGGTAAAGAAATAACAGAATTCAAAGACATTAGCATTAAAGAAGGCGAAATGTTTCTGTTACCGGGAAATACCCCACATAATCCCATAAGATTCCCAGATACAGTTGGTATAGTTATTGAGCGTCAAAGACCAGAAGGGCTGTTGGATACC
>JALHLL010000275.1 GCA_022844575.1 bacterium | reverse complement strand
ATTTTGTTGTCAGTAAACGCTCAATAGCAAATGAACATAGAAAAACATGGTTTGCCATTACACCCAAACGTGCGGATAGTGCTTATCAGCTATTAACAATAGGTTCAGATACCAATGCGATAGGTCAATATATTATATCTACACTGGGTAACTCACCTTTGGGAATTGAGGAGACAAGCTCATCGGGTTTTATGCAAATATTACCCAATCCTGCGGGAAGTACCGTCACTATTTTCTTGAACAGCAATAGCCCGACAGTTATCCGTTTCATTAATTCTTTAGGACAAATTGTAATGACGGAATACTGCACAACTCCAGTTACAACAATCAATACATCAAGTTTACCTATCGGTACATATACTCTATTAGCCGAAAGCGGCAATATGGTTTATAGAGAAAAACTAATACTCGTGCGCTAATACAAAAAATATTTTTGAATATACACCATATTAATAGTGTGTAATTATAATACGGCAAGGTTTATATAAAACAAAGCGTTTAATCACAAAAACAAATCATTCTGAACGAAATGAAGTATCTATTTTATGGGTAATTTCAGCCACCCTGTCACTTCGTGACACTCCTCCAATGGAGAAGAATTTTACGGACTATTTAATTAAATTTCCCTCTGACAGAGCGCTGCAGATGAAATCTGACATGGTGTCAAACACGAAACCACGTCATTCTGAACGAAGTGAAGAATCTATTTCCCCAAATAGTACAAATAAAAAAGGCGTACTTATTTTCATATATACGCCTTACATTTATACAGAAGATACGCCTTACTATTTTATAGTACTGTATTTTTTCAAATCAGCACTAAATTCTTTTGAAGCAACCTCAATACCTTGTTTTACTCCGCTCTGAAATACGGAGTGTATATCGGTATCGGAAATCTTATCAGCGTTCTCATTCTGAAATCCGAATTTATCACGCATTGCCAACAAGCCACCTGCAAAAGCTATTGCAATAATAGGATTAAGATTTATCCACGGTATAGGTGGATTGGGATCAGCACCCTTAGTATTTATCCACGGATCAATACGTAGAGAGAATTCCGGTACAAGAGGGTAAACACTGTCCAACACTAACTTCAACTTACGACAATGTCCGGCTTTTTTACCAAGAACATCAAGCGCGTGCGTACCTATACTGTACAATAAACTCAATGAAATCCTATTGAACTTAATATCTGGATTATTCATTGTTGCTTCCAGCACACGATGTTGAAATACAAGTTGCCAAATGAACCGTGAATTAAAACAACTATGATTACTTTTCCTCGAAATCCATACCGCAATATTTATGTAATAGTGCTTAATCTGCGCCAGATGAGCTTGCCCGCTTGCACTCCCAAGAAATCCTATTCCGCTATTGGAAGTTTCACCAACCAAATTTACATTAACAAAGTGATGCCATGTAGCATCCGTAACAACGCGTCCTATATTGGCACGATGCCCATCATAGGCACATATTGCGCCAAATGTATGGTGCTGCACTACCTGTTTGAACCCGGTGGGACCAAAGAAACTCTCACCACCTGCCAAAACCGATGAAGTAGCTATAATTTCCGGTGCAATTCCCGCAGGAAATTCAGGAGTACCATCTTTTTCATAATTGCCGGCAAGACTTGCAGGTTCAACACATTGTCCTTCATGCGGATGATCCGGCAATACGGTAATTCTTCCCAATGGACTGCACATTATCGGATGCGGATATGTTTCACTCCAGAATCCCCCAACATGGCTTGAATATAGTTTTAGTTTTATATCTTGCGGTATATCATCCGACTGATCTTCAAATTGAGAAGTACCATCCGGTCCGGGTCGATTCGTATCATTACGTTGTGGGTCAAGCATGCCTACATCACCGGCAGTATTATCCCATTTTCTCATTTTTCGTACTCTTGTTATATTCCCGCACAATGCCTTACCAACCTCACCATGATCGCCTGTGGCAAAAACACCACCGCCACCATTCATAAATGTACTGATAGCAACCAGTTCCAGATCGGAAAGAGCTCCACTGGCATTATATCCAAAAAACCAAATCTGATCGTACATTGTTTGTGTAAAATGGGAAGCATTCGTAAAGTTAAACTCCGGAATACTTCGGTGTACGGTAACACCTGGATTGCCGACAAAAGCACTTCGATGGGCTATTGTAATTTCAAAATCAACATATGTTCTTCCATCATTGGCAAGCGTTGCTACAAATGTAGATAATCCGAAGTCTCCCGTACCAAAATTTAGAGCACTATCGGTAAGTAACAAAACTTTTACTTTACATGGTCTCCGCCACCACGGATAAATAAGATGCGGTTTTGTAATTAACATTTGCGAACGCTCGTCGAGCATTTTTGCAATAAATTCGTTTTCGGGTAATATTTGATTTAATCCCATTGCAGTATAATAATAATTAATAATAAATATTTAAGAACATAAGTATATACATGTGCATGAAAACATCATACACTACCATTAGTAAAGTAAGTACAAGAGTCAGCATATAAGAAATAAATGCTTACTACTATACAGCTTTACAATTCGGGTTTACATCAATACACTTTTACCATGTATTTTTTTTCAGAATGAATTAACAACAAAAAGGGGGGGTGGCACTATATTATTCAGAATCGTAAGTACCATACCTTTCAACTTATGTCTGTGAGCAGTTTCCTCAATACGAGGAATTACGATATGTAAATACACACTAAGTGAAGCATTGAATATTACAACAATACACTCCGCATAACCGATTATGTAGCTTGTGATTATAAACGAATCATTCAAATCTCATAACTGATAGAATTACTATTAGTTTACAGAGTTTCACTTATTACATGGTTTATAGTTACACGGCATTTCATTACAAATCATCATCACTTTCATCATAATTTAGCTCTCTCGTAGCTTTTTCCAACTTTGCAAGTTGTGTTAATTCAGCCAAATAATTCTGTTCCATTTCCGACAAAGCATTTCTCATTTTAGCGGATTCGCCGCCAAGAAATATATTAATAATTTCGTCAATAAGCAACAAAAGAGGATTGATCCACTCTGGTAACCGAAGACCTACCAATTCTAATACTTTTTTCAGAATTTTCTTGATTTCCTGAAAAAGTCCAGCGATACCTAATTTTCCGACTACGGACTGAATACTGGGTAATGCTATACCGACGGAACTCATTAATAGGTTTGGCGATGATATCCTAAGAAACTGCTCTACGTTTTCCATTGCTCTGCCCGAAGCCTTAGTACTTTGTTGGCTTATATACGAAGAAAGCTCCTTAAATTGATTTTTAAGAGCCGGAGTGTACATATTTATTACATTCCTCTCATCCTCATCACGCGCATACTTTAGTAAAGCATCGGTCACTTCAATTGGCAGAGCTTCAATTCCTGTAAGAAATTGAGCAAGAAGACTACCTTCCGGTTGAATCTTTTTTTCCATAAATACTCCTAAAAGTTTTTTGTGCCTACTCTGAACAGTTTTCGGCTACCCTGTATATTGTAT
>JALHLL010000274.1 GCA_022844575.1 bacterium | reverse complement strand
GGAGAAAAACAGTGAGTTTCCCCAGGGTACTATGAACAGAAATATCCGTGATGTTCTTGCACATCTTCATCAGTGGCATCTTTTTTTTCTTGAGTGGTATGGAATAGGAATGGCGGGAAACAAACCCGATATGCCTACCAAAGGGTTTACATGGAAAACTACACCTGAACTAAATAAATCAATCTGGTTACAGTATCAAACATATTCCCTCAATGATATTCGTTTACTTTTTCAAGAATCATTCGATAAAATTCAAACTATCATCCAGCACCATTCCGAAGTTGAATTGTTCGAGAAGAAGAGATTTACTTGGACAGGTTCGACATCATTGGGCTCATATCTTGTTTCGGCTACCTCAAGTCATTATGATTGGGCACTTACACTTATTAAAAAAGCCAAAAAATAATTAAGCTGTCTCTTCAATTCCTATTTCTCGTACAAGTGCCTCACGTTCTATCTCCAATTGTCGGATTCGGCGTTCTAAAGAATCCAATTCCTCCGGCATGGAATCAATTTCCAATCGTAACTTTGATGCTGCCTCATCCACCAAATCAATAGCTTTATCCGGTAAAAAACGGTCGGTTATGTACCGTGAAGAAAGTTGAGCGGCAGCCACAATCGCAGCATCAGTTATCCTAACACCATGATGTACTTCATAGCGCTCCTTTAAGCCCCTTAAAATGGAAATCGTATCCTCAACAGTCGGCTCATCCACCATCACCTTTTGGAAACGTCGTTCAAGTGCCGCATCCTTTTCAATATATTTCTGATACTCGTCCAGCGTAGTTGCTCCTATCGCATGCAATTCTCCTCTTGCCAAAGCCGGCTTCAAAATATTAGCGGCATCCATGCTCCCTTCCGTTTTACCAGCCCCTACCAAAGTATGCAATTCGTCCACAAACAAAATAATTTCGCCATCGGAATCCGTTACTTCTTTAATAACCGCTTTTAGGCGTTCCTCAAATTGCCCGCGAAAACTTGTTCCGGCAATCAAAGCCCCCAAGTCGAGAGCAACGATTGTTTTAGAACGCAAAGATTCGGGTACATCGTTCGATACGATACGTTGTGCTATTCCTTCTACAATAGCCGTTTTGCCGACACCGGGTTCACCGACAAGAACGGGATTGTTTTTTGTTCTGCGGGATAATACTTGCAAAACACGACGGACTTCATCTTCACGACCGATAACGGGATCAACTTTTCCGCGACGGACTTCCTCATTAAGAATCCGACCATAACGCCTTAATGCTTGATATTTATCTTCGGCATTTTGGTCAGTAACACGATGGGAACCCCTAAACTCACCAAGTATTTTAAGAATGGTTTCTTTACGTACATTCTGGTCACGTAAAATCTGTCCTGCCGGATTACGACTCTCCGAAAGAGCCATAAGAATGTGCTCCGCAGCGATGTATTCATCCTTAAGAGCATTTGCTTCTTTCAATGCTACATCAAAAACTGCGTTAAGGTCATTAGAGAGATAGTTCTGGGTGATTCCGCTTACCTTAGGTAAGTTTTCCAATGCTTCATTTATTTTGATCTTCAGTATATTGATATTCGCACCAAGTTTCGATAACATGGATGGTACTATCCCGACGGCATCCTGTATCAAAGCAGCTAATAAATGTATCGGCTCAAGTGCCTGATTATTATAACCCGAGGCAATCTCTTGAGCAGTTTGTAATGCTTCTTGCGATTTAAGGGTAAGTTTTTGCAGATTCATTTATACAACACTCACTAAAAGTAATTCTAAGTGTCTATTGACGAATGAGCTTTTGAATATGTTTAATGTTTAACTATAATGGGGATTGTATAAAAGCCCTCTCCATAGTTTAGCATAATATAATATATACCTGATGAGCAATCGGATAAATCAATTCTCATCTCACCTCTATTAGCCGATCTGTTAATCCGATAGTTCGCTTTCTGCAAAGCACCATACACATCAGACACATTTACTTCTATAGGACTAGGATTGTTTCTTATACCTATCGTTACAGAATTCTCCCCTAGAAGTAGAATAGGGAAATTAGTTTGCTTGCTTACATATTGTGTAATAGAAAAAGGAATATTACACATACCATTATCTATTTCGGATAAAGGTAGCCCATTAACAATAAAAGGGTGTCGAATTGTGTAACATTCACTGCCGATTATCAATGTGTCTGTTAATCCGACAGAAGCAGTGGGTGTTGTGTAGCATATTCTGATATTAGCGGTTTCATTTGGAAAAAGGTGTGTTCGTTTAGTGGTTTCCGGTATTGAAAAGTAGGTATTACGTACCATATACATACTTTCGAGACTAACCGTATCACCGGAGTTATTCGTCAGAGGTAATGAAACACATTGCAAGTTTTCAATAGGAATGCTATCTCTATAAATAGGTATATGCTTCTTATCTAAAATCAATTTCAGAGGTGATTTCGGCTTTATAGTATTCTCAATACTTACCGTTTTATTGCCGCTATTTTTTACTAATAACTTAAATTTTCCCGATTGACTATCGTTTTCCAATAAAATCGTTACAATCACCTTTTTTGCCGGAAGTGTTGAAGAGAGTTTAAAAGAACAGTTAAAAGTAAATTGTTCATCGAACTTTATATCCGATATGCCTATATTATCACTTATTTCTATTGTATAAAGACCACATTCTGATTTATCGGAAATAATAGCAGGCGGATTTATAATAAGCGTACTATCTATTTCAAGTACTTCTACGGAAGAAGTCGCTGAATCAGATTGCGTTATACCACCGATAGCAAATGCTTTTCTAATTAAAAACCCTTTTTTGTTATTTCTTAACGAACTTGAATAATGCCTTAGTCTTCCATACTTTAAATCAGGACCCTGCGTTACATTTCCTGTATAAATATTCACAATTTCCGTGGAGAGAAACGCCTTCTGCGGAGTGTTATGACCGGATATTACAACAACACAACTATCGGTTATTTGTGCTGCTCCCAGCGAATGTCTGGCGTCGAGTAATTTTCCAATTTCAATAAAACTATTATTATTTTCATAACCAATAATATCAACCGCTTGTCTCGGGTTTTCATGATAGCCGCCAAAGTAAACATGCTCGCCATTCTCCAACTTTACGACTGCAGGGGCAGATGTCTCCATAGGAATAGTTCCTACCTCTATCCACTCATTATTTGTTTTATTGTACGTTACAACACTATTTGATTGTAAACTGCCTGCCCCACCTGCTCTCCCACCAAAAAAGAGGGCTGTTCCGGACAAAGTTCTTATTGTGGCACCATTATTATGAGGCATATAATAATTAGCGATTAATATACTCATGCCCGTTTGGATATTAAACAGTTCAGCAGTTTGACGAGAAACTTCATTCTCATCCATGCCACCGACAATAATAAATTCAGTATCGCTTATCCATTCTGCCGAAGCACGCCACCTTCCCTGTAAAAGATTTCCCAGCAACTTCCACGTTTTGCTTTTTCTATCGTAAAGTTCACAGGTGGAGGTTAATTTCCATCCATTTGTCCCCATAATACC
>JALHLL010000273.1 GCA_022844575.1 bacterium | reverse complement strand
AAAGGAACTAACCGATCAGCCTTCTTCAGAGGCGAGGTGGACAAATACGGTTGGGTAGACGTAGGCTCATCTTTTTTACCTTCAGAGGTGATTGCTGCATTTTTATTTGCACAACTTGAACATTTAGACTCAATACAAGCCAAAAGAAAAGAGATATGGAGTACCTATTGTCAAGGGTTAAAAACCCTGCAGGAAAATGGAAAAGCAAGCCTGCCCATACTCCCTGGTTTCGCTACCAACAATGCCCACATGTTCTATTTGGTTTGTAACTCCTTGGAGGAACGGAGCCGGCTTATACAGTTTTTAAAAGAAAACGGTGTATGGGCGGTGTTTCATTATTTGTCTCTTCATAACAGCCCTTTTTACGCCTCCAGACATGATGGCAGACAGCTTGAAAACAGTGAATTGTTTTCTGAACAACTTATAAGGCTGCCACTATACTATGAATTAGACTATGAGGCCCAAAATAAAATCATCCAACTAATTTTAGAGTTCTTTTTTGGGTAATATTTGGATCAAGCAAATATTCAACATTGGTGTTAGAAAAAAAAAGTTACAATATATAGGTTTAAAAAAAAATAATCAACACTGCTTTTGAAATGAAAGAAAAAATATTCAATTTTTTAAACTCTAAAAAAAATATGATGGCATTAGCCATCATACTAATAATAGGCTATTCATTGCCCTATTTGGTGTTAAGAGAAAATGGGCATTACTTGATTCATGATAATCTTGATTCTGTTTTCGTTTGGTACAAAGTGTTAATAGAAAGTGGTCATATATTTTCTGGCAATGATACCCCTATTGAAGCTTTTATGAATGGCGTGCCAAGAGGCTCATTCCCATCTGAGTTGAATTTGACACTTTGGGTTTATTATCTTCTAGGGCCACTTAACTCTTATATATTTGAGCGGCTATTGTTTTCCTTTGTAGGTTTTTGGGGCATGTATCTTCTCTTAAAGAGACATATTATCAGCGGAGAAAATAACGCATTGATCCAAATTGGTGTTGCAGTCACATTTGGGCTACTGCCTTATTGGCCAGGTGCAGGCTTAACGGTAGCAGGGCTTCCAATGGTCATGTATGCATTCCTAAACATTCGGGCACAAAATCAGGGTTACTTTGACTGGTTGATATTGTTCATCTATCCGTTTTATTCATCTCTAATACTGGGTGGTATCTTTTTGTTAATCCTTCTTGGTTTATTTTTTGTTTATGATTTTTTAATTAATAAAAAGCTGAATGCTCGGTTTTTTATGGCAGTGGGCATGTTAGCAGGATTGTACTTGTTAAGCCATTACCGATTGTTGATAAATTTTGTAATAGATTCAAAATATATATCACATCGCGTTGAATTTGATATTGAATCAAAAGGTTTTGGTGATTGCATTAGCCAAGTTTTCCAAATCTTCGTTTTAGGGCATTTCCATGCACAAAGCTTACAAAGATGGATTATTCTGCCAACAGTATTTATAGTTATATTTTTGATATGGCTTTACAAACTAGTAAGTTCAGCAAGCCACCTTACCTATGTGGATGGAAAACGGACAAAAAATAGGTTACCTTCACTATTTCGCTACTTTGCAAAGAAACATATTCAACCTGTAGTGCATAAGCTATCACAAATCATATTCCTGCCCGGTGAAGTTTATCATAAAAGAGAAATTGTCAACGGAGTTGGGGAGAGACTTAGATCTCACAATCCTATGTTCAAAATATTCTGGCATGTATTTGTATTCATATTTTTTTCATCAGTTATATATGGATTCATCGAATGGAGCCAAATTGCTTGGTTGAAAAAAGCTGTTTTTCAATATTTCCCAATTCAGATACAACGCTTTTATTGTTTACATCCATTTTTGTGGGCCATACTTTTTGCTATTACCTTAACAGTAATCCGCGACAAAATTCGATTAGGGGAATATATTGCTCTTGTCTTACTAATTGTCCAAGTGCTGTATACTTTGGGCTATCATGAATTTATCCGAAATAGCGATAAACCAACTATTAAAGAATTTTTTGCAGAAAGTCAATTCGAAGAAATTAGAAAGTTTATTAACAAGCCATTGGAGGATTATAAAGTCATTAGTATTGGCATACATCCAAGCATTTCACAATGGAATGGATTCTATACCTTAGATGGATATGCTGTTGATTATCCCTTATCTTATAAACATAAATTCAGAGGAATTATTGAAGGTGAGTTGGAAAAAAATGAGAAACTTAAACAATATTTTGATGATTGGGGAAGTAGGGCTTATATTTTCTTGGGTGATGACATTGGGTATCTTAAACAAAAAGGAGACGGATACTTGATTCCAAAACTTGATTTAAATGTAGCGTTATTGAAAAACATGAATTGCAATTATATATTCTCGGCCGTCAAAATTGATGGAGTAAAAAATCCGGATTATAAATTACTTAATATCTTTACTAATCATTCCTCAGCATGGGATATATACTTATACGAAATAATTTAAAAAAATCCTATATATTGTGATTCACAAATTAATGACCTATGTTATCATCTAAATCGATTTTAATTACTGGCGGCACAGGCTCTTTAGGTCAGGCGCTCACCAATTATATTTTAAGCACATACCCAGATATAAAACGTTTGGTGATATTCTCCAGAGATGAACAAAAGCAGTATCAGATGGCCTTGGAATATCCGCCTGACAAATACCCTCAAATACGATTTTTTATAGGGGACGTCAGGGATAAGGAGCGATTAACGAGAGCTTTTAGCGGAATAAATTATGTCATTCACGCTGCGGCGATGAAGCATGTCCCAATTGCAGAGTACAATCCGGATGAATGTGTAAAAACCAATATTGGCGGTGCGCAAAACGTCATTCACGCAGCTTTGGAGACCTCCGTTGAAAGGGTCGTCGCGCTGTCTACGGATAAAGCATGTGCGCCGATTAATTTATATGGAGCAACTAAATTGACTTCTGACAAATTATTCGTTGCAGCCAATAACATCAAAGGCGTAAACCCGATCCGGTTTTCTGTTGTGCGTTACGGCAATGTCATGGGGTCCAATGGTTCGGTAATTCCTTATTTTTTGAACAAAAGGCACGAGGGCGTGCTGCCGATTACCGACCCCGATATGACCCGATTCAATATATCCCTTCAGGGTGGTGTAGACATGGTCATGCATGCCCTGGAAAATGCCTGGGGGGGAGAGTTATTTGTGCCCAAAATTCCTTCTTACCGCATCATGGATGTAGCTGAAGCCATAGGCCCCAATTGCGAAAAACCTGTCGTAGGCATCCGCCCGGGAGAAAAGGTGCACGAAGAAATGATTACAAGTTCAGATTCCTACAACACCTGGGAAATTGGGCCATACTACGTTATCCTTCCCCAACATTTGAGTTGGAAGTTAAATGAATACGTTGCTCATTTTAATGCCGTAAAAGTAAAGCCAGGCTTCAGTTACAATTCCGGGGAAAATACGGAGTGGGAAACCGTGGAGTCACTTAGAACATTAATTAAACAACACGTTGACCCAACCTTTGAAGCCTGATATGAAACCAATCCCTTACGGACGCCAACACCTGACGGAAGCAGACATTCAAGCCGTCGTGGAGGTGTT
>JALHLL010000272.1 GCA_022844575.1 bacterium | reverse complement strand
TAAAGTATATTACTCGGCGAGTAATAATGTACTTGATAATGATAGTATGTATGGAGATTTTCGGAATAGTAATGCCGATGCTATTATTCTAGAAGATGCTGATTTGCTATTATCATCACGAACGGACGGAAACAATATTATGACGAGACTACTCGCGGCGTCGGATTCATTTATCAATACATCAACAAATAAAAAGATTATTATGACCACGAATCTATCAGGACTTCATAATACCGATGCAGCTTTGTTGAGACCGGGCAGATGTTTCGGTGTAATTGAAACAAGAAAATTTACTCGTGATGAAGCAAGAGTGTTACTCGATAAAATAGCACCGAATAATACAATTGTTCTGGAAACTGAGTTCTATACATTAGCTGAAGTCTATCGTTTGATTTCACCACAGTTAGGTACTGTTCGTCAATTAAGTGATACTTCGCGATTTATCCATTCTGTAAAAAATTCGATGGGCTTTGTTGCCTGTTAGTAAACTCTTAACTAAAAATTTAAAAGATAAAAAAATGAATACAACTTTTACACCCACTGAAAATCCGGCAATTTCACTTTTGTCGGTACCTGGCTCTAAACCAATTACCGTTATCGGTAGTGAGACAATACGTAATGCTTTTGATCAAAAATGTATTAACCAAGCTATTAACTCACGTTTGTCACCCGGAGTGACCGATTTAGTTCTAAATCCTGATGCTCATGGCGGATACGGAGCTCCAATCGGTTGCGTAATGGCATCACCGACTCATATTTATCCCGGACCGGTAGGCGTTGATATTAAATGTTCTATGTCTCTTTTGCAGCTAAACATTCCTGAAGAGGAAATGAGAGATAAGAAAGTACGAAGAGCGATTATCAATGCCATTTGCGAGCGTACTCCAACAGGTGCGGGAAAAGGACAGAGATCCGTAAGAAAATCAAGACGTGTTTCTGAAGCATTGGGACGACTAGTTGCAATTGAAGGGGCATCCTATGGTGTTTGTGAACAACTCGGAATACCGTTTTCATGGGCTAGCCATTGTGAAGACTCTTTTCATGTGGGGCATAATGATACAGCCGATGCTCTGGGTAACAGATTGGATGTATTAAGACACATGGGGCTTTTTGACAATTTCGTTAGCAAAGTGGAACAATTGGGTTCGTACGGAGGGGGAAATCACTTTGGAGAATGCGAAGTTGTTAAAGTGAATGACGGAAAACGTGAGATAGCGGAAGCCTTCGGTTTAAAGCATAAAAAGATCGCTTTTCTTTCTCATTGCGGATCTCGTGGATTCGGTTACCAACTTGCTCATAATCAATTTAAGCATTTGCAAGGATTGTTTACGGAAAGAGGTATTTCTTATCCCGGCGGCGATAAAGAACTTGTTTTTGCAGAACTGGGAACACAAGAAGCAAATGATTATATAGATGATATGTCCTTAGGAGCAAACTTTGCAACGGTGAATCATTTATTGATTAATGCATTAGTTCTTGAGGCATTTGCCGAAATCATACCCGGAACAGAAGGGCATTTAGTGTACTTTATCAGTCATAATATCGCAAGAAAAGAGAATATTGACGATAAAGAAACATGGGTGCACAGAAAAGGAGCGACCAGAGCTTTTCCCGCAGGACATATCGGCTTAAAAGACACTCCTTTCTTTGAGACGGGACACCCGATTTTGTTACCGGGTAATCCACGCGACGGATCGGCTGTAATGGTTGCGGAAAAAGGTGCTTCACAATCATTGTACAGTGTAAATCACGGTGCCGGGCGGGCAATGGGAAGAAAAGCCGCAATGAGAAGCCTCAATCAAGGAAAAGTAGATGCCTCTTTTGATGCACATGACATTTTAACAAATTGTAGGCAATATCCTTTGGATGAAGCGCCGGAAGCTTATAAAGATTTTAATGAGGTTTTGAATTCGGTAAATACAGCCGGTTTAGCAACCGAAGTTGCAAGATTGAAAGCGAGATTTGTTATAAAAGATTCGGACAAAAGTTTGAATGGGGCAGCTTAATATTTAAAATACCCGTACTCCCACGCAAAAGTCTTCCACGGAATTTTCCGTGGAAGATACATTTATATGCAGCTTAAAAACTTTACAAATTTATTTCTGTTCCAAAGTAAATGAAATATTACTGAATGAGGAAGAATTAAAATTAGATATGGATGAAAGCAAACAGAAAAACCGTCGTATTGAGTTCACAAGAACTAAATAAGACGAGAGTTTTTTACGTAGCAAAAAGGTCACTCGGTATCCGAGTGACCTTTTTTATTTTTACTATTTGCCCCATCTTAGAATAAGTTGACTTATATGAGGTGAGGTAGTAATGTCGGCTTGTTACAGGATATTTAAGCTCGGGAAAGTTGAAAAAGGAATACATAATTCTTTAACTTCATTTTTTACTTCACTATAAATATCTTCATTTCCATGATTGGAAATTACTTTATTGATAAGAGCCGCTATTGACTTCATTTCATTTTCTCCCATACCACGAGATGTGATAGCGGCAGCACCAAGTCTTATTCCCGAAGTTATTAAAGCACTTTGCGTATCGAAAGGTACAGCATTCTTATTACAGGTAATGCCTGATTTATCCAAAGCAATTTCCGCTTGTTTACCTGTAAGATTTCTATTTCTTACATCTATTAGCATCAAATGATTATCAGTACCCTTGCTAACAATATCAAAACCGAGTTTAATTAATTCATTGGCAAGCGTCTGAGCATTTCGTATCACTTTATCCGTATAATCCGAAAATGAATCGGTAAGTGCTTCTCCGAAAGCAATTGCTTTTGCAGCAATCACGTGCATTAAGGGGCCACCTTGAATGCCGGGCATTACCATAGAATCAAGCAATTCGCTTACCATTTTTGTTCTACCCGACTTCGGAGCAACCAAACCCCACGGATTTTCAAAATCCTGACCCATCATAATAACGCCACCACGAGGACCTCGTAATGTTTTGTGAGTAGTACTCGTTACAATATGGCAATATGGTATCGGTGTTGGTAGTTTACCTTTTGCAAGTAGCCCCGCAGGATGTGCTATATCTGCCATTAAAAATGCTCCAACCTTATCAGCTATGGTGCGGAAAGCAGAATAATCAATAGCACGTGAATAGGCAGATGCTCCCACCGTTATCATTTTCGGACGATGGGCAAGGGCTTGTTCTTCTACTTTATTATAATCTATATACCCTGTTTCGGCATCAACACCATAGGAAACGAATTTATAAAACTTACCACTAAAATTTACCGCCGAACCATGTGTCAAATGTCCACCATGTGATAAATCCATCCCTAATACAGTATCACCGTGATGCAGGAATGTAAAGTAAACTGCCATATTTGCACCGGAACCGCTATGGGGTTGTACATTAGCATACTCAACTCCAAAAAGTTTTTTCAGGCGGTCAATAGCTAAGTTTTCCGCTACATCTACCCATTCACAACCACCGTAATATCTTTTACCCGGATAACCTTCGGCATATTTATTAGTAAATATGGAGCCCTGAGCTTCCATAACAGCAGGCGAAACATAATTCTCACTGGCTATGAGCTCAAGTTTGTTCTGTTGTCTTCCGATTTCACCTTGCATACTTGCATATAACTCGGGGTCGACAGTCTGA
>JALHLL010000271.1 GCA_022844575.1 bacterium | reverse complement strand
ATGGAAAGAGGACTTACAACCTTTAAGTCTGATAAATTCTCAAATGATGAAAACACATACATTTTTTATTGCTCTTACGGTATTTCTTATGGGCTTATTATGCGTTACATCAGCTTCGGAACTGTGCAATACCGTATTGGGCAGAAAAATTTGTCTCGGTTTCGGGGTATTCTGGATTATACGATTATACTTTCAACTTTTCGTCTATTCAAAAAACCTATGGGTCGGCAAAACATTTGAAACAACGGTACATATTTTGTTTACCTTGTTATGGGCTTATTTATCCTACACTTTTTTGGGAGTTCTTGCTGCGGGTATATAAAATAATGGTAGCACTTTATAATAATAAGAGACTACCAAGGCGGTAATCTCTTATTATGTATAGTATATGGTTTCGTATAAGCTCCAAATCAAAATCGGAAAAGCACGATTCTCACTTCAATACATGTTGGGCAAGTACTTTTTGTACATCATATACACTCACCGATTTATTAAATTGTTTTGTAATACTCGGTTGTAACTCGCTCGAAACCCATATCTTCAGTTCGGCATCTAATTCAAAATTTCCTGCTGTTTCTACGCTGAAACGAGAAATACTTTTATAAGAGATGGATTTATATTCCGTTTTGCTGCCTGTAATACCTTGCTTATCAATCAATAATAAACGTTTATTTGTAAAAATAAACATATCCCGAAGTACCTTAAAGCCAAGCTCTATTTCTTCGCCCTCACATAAAAGTGTTCCGTATTGCTTTAACAATTCTTCTTGAGAAACTGCGCCGGCATTACCGAGCAAACTTGA
This sequence comes from bacterium, assembly GCA_022844575.1. Classification (GTDB taxonomy): domain Bacteria; phylum Bacteroidota; class Ignavibacteria; order Kapaibacteriales; family UBA961; genus UBA2353. The sequence goes on along the minus strand of JALHLL010000271.1, from coordinate 2,893 downwards.
AAGTAGTCCCATAATCAATGTAATAATATTGTGGAAAAAAGTATAGACACTATACTCCTCAAAAATATGAATTTGTATCGTACTACGCATTTGAACGGGCTATACGTGCATGTGTAGTATTTTTGCTTTTATAAAAACACATTATAAAGCGGTGAATGCAACGATCCATATCAATATTGGGCTCAACCGGCTCCATTGGAACACAAACCTTGGATGTAGTTGGTGTAAACCCCAATCACTTTCAACTTAACTTTTTAACTACAAACTCACGTATTGACTTATTGGAGCAGCAGATTCGACAGTTTCAACCTGCGGGGGTTGCCATTGCCGATGAAAAAGCATATTATCAGTTTAAGGCACATACAAATTTCGGCGGTACTATCTTGTGCGGCGATGAGGGTGTAAAACAGGCTGCCTCATGCGGGGATGATGTTATTGTTAGTGCATTGGTGGGATTTTCGGGGGTATTTCCGACCTTGGCGGCAATAGAAGCCGGCAGTACGATAGCATTAGCAAATAAAGAAACCCTAGTAAGTGCGGGTTATGCTATTATGGCTGCGGCAAAAAGAAAAAATACGCCTATTCTTGCTGTTGATAGTGAACACTCGGCTTTGTTACAATGTATGGCGGGGGAACATATTGAGGATATTGAAAAAATCATTCTTACCGCATCGGGAGGTCCATTCCGAAATACCCCACCCGAAGAATTTTCCGCCATTTCTCCCGAAAATGCCTTAAAACATCCTAACTGGACGATGGGGGCTAAGATTACGATTGATTCGGCTACACTCATGAATAAGGGATTTGAGGTAATAGAAGCAAAATGGCTTTTTGATATGGAAATGAAGCAGATTGAAGTTCTCGTGCATCCGCAAAGTATTATCCATTCTATGGTTCAATTTAATGATGGAAGCATAAAAGCGCAATTAGGTACTCCCGATATGCGGATTCCTATTGCCCATGCTTTGTATTATCCGCGTCATGGAAAATATGATTTTCCGAGACTTGATTTTATGAAATATAATACTCTGACATTCGAGCAACCCGATACGGATAAATTTCCATGTTTACGATTTGCTTATGAGTGTATGGAGCAAGGCGGAGTGGCAACTGCGGTATTGAATGCTGCCAATGAAGTAGCCGTCTATTCCTTCTTGGAAAAAAAATGCAGATTTACCGATATACCTGTATTTATTGAAAAGGCATTATCACTTATGCCGAATATTGATAATCCGACCCTTGATGATATTTATAATGCCGATAAACAAACCCGTGAATTGGTACATACATTTTTAACGGCATAATGGCATGAGTACGGTATGTAATAATTGGCAAAAAGTAAGGGATGATGTTCGTGAGCATGCAATTAAATGCGGCAGAAATCCGGATGATATAATAATTCTTGCCGTATCGAAAACCCATCCTGTTGAAAAGATAATGGAGGCAATGGATTGCGGAATCGGAAATTTCGGTGAAAACTATGCGCAGGAATTCAGGGATAAATATACGCATCTTAATAATAAGGGTATTAAACAACCCAATTGGCATTTTATCGGTCATTTGCAAACGAATAAAGTAAAATATATTATACCTGAATGTACATATATCCATACTGTTGATTCGGTTCGGCTCGCCGAAGAAATAGGTAAACAAGCGCAAAAACATTCTGTTGAAATAAGAATGTTATTACAAGTAAATACATCGGGAGAGCTTTCCAAATCGGGTATCGAACCACAAAATGTACATGAACTCGCGCAGAATATTTCCTCTATTAAGGGAATCATTCTCGATGGACTGATGTGCATTCCGGCACCGGAAGAGGAGAATTTAATACGTACGGAATTTGCTTTGTTGAGAAAAATACGTGATGAGCTTTCTACAACAATATCATCTCATCCATGGACTCATTTATCAATGGGTATGTCGGGCGATTATACAATAGCCATAGAGGAAGGTTCTACCTTACTAAGGATAGGTACGGCAATTTTCGGCGAACGCGATTATTCATAATTATTGATTTTTTACATTTTATTCTAAGGGAAATGAAATCGGATTTTACACTACGAAAAGCAAACCCCGAAGATGTTGATACTATTTTGCATCTTATAGTTTTATTGGCGGAATATGAAAAAGAACCCGAATCGGCTATCGCCACAAAAGAGGATATAATTCGTTACGGTTTTGGTGAAAATCCTCTATTCTATTGCATTCTAGCGGAAGTTGAAGGTAAGGTAGTCGGTTTTGCATTGTATTTTCTTACATACTCCACGTGGCAAGGTAAGCCCGGTGTCTATTTGGAAGACTTATTTGTTATACCGGAACATAGAGGTAAGGGTATTGGTAAGGCACTCATGAAGGCGGTTGCCAAACATGGTGTTGAAATGAATTGTACTCGTATGACATGGCAGGTATTGGATTGGAATACTCCTTCTATAGAGTTTTATGATTCCTGCGGTGCAAAGCATATGCACGATTGGTACACATACCGCTTTGAGGGAGAAACTTTACGTAATTTTGCAGAGGTACAGTAATAAACTGTCATTTCGGTTGTTTTTTATGAGGGTTTTTTTATGAATGCTGTTCATGTACATTTGTTGCTCAATCATTTTCCTATAATAGGAACTTTGATAGGGGTTGTGTTGCTTGCATGGGGAATATGGAGAAAACATGATATTCTTCGTTTTGCCGGAGCCATACTTATTGCAGTAATGGCACTTATTACCATACCCGTTAATAAATCGGGTGAAGATGCGGAAGAAACGGTAGAGCATATTCAGGGCGTAAATGAAGAGATGTTGGAAGAACATGAAGAAGCTGCCAAATTTGCCATGTATTTTATGATGTTAACGGGTGTATTGGCTGTAGGTGCTTTATTGCTTGATAAACGCAAACA
>JALHLL010000270.1 GCA_022844575.1 bacterium | reverse complement strand
AACGCTTGGTAGAAGAATCAGTAGAGCTATACAATAATCAACGACGACATTGGGCATTGAAATTAAAAACGCCCAATCAGGTTCATTTACAAAAAATCCCGGCTCAAAGGGCAACCGGGGGTCTTTAGTTTTCTGTCAACTTATTACAGGACAATTCAAAATCCTTTTTTCATTTCGTAGTTGAAGATTGCGGACTTTAAGGAATAATGCAGGGCGATTGACTGTACATTATATTTTTATATTCGGGGATTGATAAGGAAATGCTTACCATACTGTTTTAATAGTCGCCTATCTACGTCTTTCATATATCGGAAATAGGTAGCTATTTCTCTTGTCAAATGCTTTCATCGTAATTTGCACATGTTTTTCATTACTATACCATCGGCAGTCTATGGCATCTGTGCAGCAAAGCGGTAAAAAAACGGCTATAAAAGTCGGCGATTTTACTATACCACATTGGATTGTATTATTACTTTTTGCGATATTTACTCTTATCTTTTTCAGAGAGAATATTTTCGGAAATGGTTTTTTATGGGATGATGTAGCGGAATATATTTATCCGTTTACGACTTATGCAGCAAGGTCAACGGCAGAAGGAAACATCCCGTATTGGAATCCATATACATTTTCGGGTATGCCCTTCGCCGCCGATTTTCAGACACAATATTTTTATCCTTTCCATACCATAGCATTCCTTTTCCTCGATAGCCAGGGTAACTTATCACCGAAGTTTATAGAAAGCATTGTGTTCCTACATGTGTTATTGGCGCAATGGGCTATGTATCTGTTCTGCAGGCACAAGAGCATCAGTTCCATAGGCTCAATAATAGCAGCCGTTGCTTTCAGTTTTTCGGGTTCGCTTGCCGTACGTACTATCCATCCTATGGTTGTTTATCATATGGCATGGTTTCCGTTATTTCTTATGCTCGCTGAAAAAACGGCATTCAAGAGAGATTTGAAATCTATGTTCGGGGGTACGATAGTTCTCGCGCTTATGCTTATCTCCGGTCACCCGCAAACTTCGGCATTCTGTTTAATATTCACAGTTGGTTATTTACTATGGATGGGAATAGCAGCTTTAAAGTCGAAAGAACTTAGTTCATCGGCTTTTATACAGGGGGCAGCTATGACATTAGGGATTATAATAATATCAGCATTAATGGTTGCCATACAATTTTTACCCGCTAAAGAACTTGCTGATTTATCCGAACGTAGTGAAATTACCTATGAAAAAACGGCTGATGGTTCACTCATGCCCTCGCAATTATTTACAGCAATTGTTCCTAATCTTTTTGGTAAATCATTTCCCGAACAATCCGATCCGCCTTATTATTTGCAGGATAGTGAGGGAAAAAATGTACAAACACATTATTACTGGGATACATCGTTTTATTTCGGATGTATAGCACTTGTTCTGGGGCTTTTCGGTATTGTATCACTTTGGAAAACAAGACTCGGTTCCTTTATTATTGCAGCTTGTTTACTTGCTTTTTTGTACGGGCTTGGTAAAAACGGTTTTTTACATCCTCTTTTACAGGATATACCGATTTTGGGGTCATTCCGTAACCCCGCTCGTATAATGTTCTATTGGAGTTTTGGAATTTCCATTCTTGCCGGTTTCGGATTCGATTTATTAAGGACAACAGAACGTGCTGCTATAGTAAAACGTTTTCTTATACCCGCAGGTATCATACTTCTTATTGCGCTTTTGCTTACAGTCGGTGCAATGGGTGGCGCACTCGGTACTCCCGAAAATGCCTCGGAATTTGTAAATGGATTCGGGATGCAGGCGGTAATAATGATAATTGCAGTATTTGTTATAGGTCATATTGTCCATCGCGGTTGGGTTTCTCCCACTATTGGCGGTAGCATAGCAGTCCTATTGATTTTTATTGATTTAACAATTTCGTATTCGGGTTTTAGTGCATCAAAAGAAAATCCTAAACAAATGTTTGCCATCGATGAGCAAACCGTCCAAACATTCTCCATTAAACCTCCGGAAGATGTTTTTCGTACTTCGATGCGTAATAAATTCGGTATGGCTATGAAGCGTAATCAGGGACCTCTGAATAGAATAATGTTGTTTGAGGGATATAATCCTATTTTACTTGCTCGACGCAGTCCTATGGCGCAGAAACCGAATGAGGTATCCGATTTGCTTAATATCCGTTATGAATTGGTGATTGATTCGGCAAGAGGGCAATTAGCATTTGCAGAGAGGCAAAGTGTATTACCCCGTGCGAGAATGGTATATAGAACGAAAGTAGTACCGACAGATAATGTGAAAGCATTTATGAAAGCCGGAGGTATTGATTATAAGAATGAGGCGATTACGGAAGAAAAATTACCGGCAGCATTAGCCGATAAAAACACGGATAGCGTCAAACATTCAGTGAATTGTATTAAATATACCGACAATGAGTTCAGCTACACGGTGAATACGGAAAGTAATGGGTTATTATGTTTAAGTGAGATATGGTATCCTGCCTGGAAAGCGGAAATTGATGGTACCGAGACACAAATCTATAGAACAAATTATAGCTTAAGAGGTGTATTTGTTCCCAAGGGGAATCACACGATAACGTTGCGATATGATTCGGATAAATTTTCAACAGGAAAAATGATGACAATTATCGGTTGTTTAATCGGCTTTGGTGGTTTTGTTTTTACTATGGTTCTTGGTAAAATGGGTAATAAGAAAACGGAGACTACATCGTGAAAAGAATGATCATTGCCGGAAACTGGAAGATGAATATGATTCCTTCCGCAGCAAAAGCTTTCACAGAGGATATCATGAATGTCCTCCGCCAAAGGGATAATAAAAGCACGGTTATTCTTTGTCCTCCTTTTATTTCCATTTCCGCCGTAGCTGATTCTATAGGCGACATGTCGATTTCAATAGGAGCGCAAAATTGCCATGAAAAACCAAAAGGTGCTTTCACCGGCGAAATTTCAGCTTCTATGATAGCGGATGCCGGATGTGCATACTGTATTGTTGGGCATTCGGAACGAAGAAGGGATTTTGGTGAAAATGATACATTGATTGCGGAAAAAATACGAATCCTTATCAATGCGAAATTGATACCTATTTGGTGCATAGGCGAAAGTCTCGAAGAACGTAATAATGGCAAAACATTTGCAATAATCGAAAAACAACTGACGACCACCTTAGGTGAGCTGAAGGATATTGACTGCTCCGATATCATAATAGCATATGAACCGATTTGGGCTATCGGTACAGGTTTGGCAGCCACACCTGAGCAAGCACAGGAGGTACATGAGTTTATTTATACCATACTCACCGGTTATAATCTGAATTTACCTATTTTGTATGGCGGTTCCGTTACGGGCGATAATGCTGCATCATTATTAGCATTGCCTAATATAAACGGCGCGCTTGTCGGTGGTGCATCATTGTCAGTCGAATCGTTTACCGGAATTGTTGACGCTGCGAATAAACAATTACATTAATATCGTATCACGTGTATTTATCTGTCCCGAATATTATTTCGCTTGTTCGTGTTGTTTTTGCTCCGTTTGTATATATACTGCTAACGGCGCAAGATGAACTCTACTCGCGTATTGCAGTTATAATCTTCATTTTCGGAGCATTAACGGATTATTTTGACGGCTGGATTGCCCGACGTTATAAACAACAAACGGAATTTGGTACTTTCTTCGATCCGCTTGCCGATAAAATATTGACAGCTGCTGCTTTCTTTGCATTTGTTTCAATGAATATACTACCGTTTTGGATGGTACTTATTGTTATAATGC
>JALHLL010000269.1 GCA_022844575.1 bacterium | reverse complement strand
ACATTAATTTGTTTTACCAAGAAATAATACAATGCTAAGGTTATATATACTCACATTATGCACAAGCATCATATCGGCTTTTTTGTTTTTTTCACAAACTAACAAAGAGTCAACAGTTGTAGTAGGTAAAGGGCTAGTTGTTCCGATAGAATTGTTACAAAACACAAAAAATCAAATAACACCTAAACAAGATGTAAGATCGCCGGATCAAACCTACCTTACATATCCTGAATGGTTTTTGGTCTTTAGCCCTGAAGAACAAGCAAATTATTTTGTAGATAAAACATCAACCTCCTTTCCATATAAAAGCCATATTGAGCAGTTTTGGTCGAGCTACAAAATTGTTAATGACCAAATAAAAGACTATTTCCCCCAAAACACCGGCTATCATTTTATGATTTGGGTAATTGGAGTTAGTACAACGATTGAGTATTCGCTAAAAGAATGGTACGAAACTGTAGTAGGAAGACTTACTGATACGCCTTCATCTGTTACTGATGAAGATAAATTTGTTTCGGCATATACTCGAGACTATGTTGATTTTATAAAGATTAGGCCTTGGTATGAGTATCCTTATACAAATAAGCTTACTGATTTTTGCTTTTCCTCAACTTTTTTCGGCGACTCATTCTTGAGAAAACTGGAAAGAAAATACATTGTTATTTCCGAATTATTAATGAAAATGATGTATAGCAAGTTAATAATGCTGGGAACTCAGGTAATTTATGAAGAAGCATCAACTAAAACTGCTATAGTACTCAATGACGGAAGTATTGAGTACTTGCCCAGATACGATAAATTTAAGGATGCAGTATTAGAAGTAGCTGAGAGCGGAAAGACAATTCAGGAAGTTGCAGGCAATAGTTGTGGAATATTAATAACGGTACACCTTAAGAACAATGACTCGGTTAAATCTACAAATGTTTTTACTCTATTTACACAGAATATAAATTCAAATAAATCTATGAAGCGTGTCGCGTTGGTTGTTCCGGTCCAAAGTTTGACTGATGTTCTGCTCCAATTAAAAAAAGACAAATTGCACATTGAACATGTCTTTGATTTTTAACTTAAGGAATCAATTATTCTCAAAAAGAGTGTATGTTGCTGTTGCCTATTCGGCATTTGAAAATGCACTAACGCACAAATAAAAACTCAATGCGTCTTAGCTACAGAATTACAGTTGCCGATGAAGGGAATTTTAAGATTATTCGGTTGGAATAACCTATCCAATAGTGCTTTTGTTACTTTTTCTCTATCTGTTCAATTAATTCATAACAGGTTTCTCGGTCTTCCACAATTTGTGAAAGGAATAAATCAATACTGTCGAATTTTTGTTCATTACGTATTCTGCGCAGGAATGACACATTGAGGATAATATCGTATAGGTCACTATCTATACCGAAGAAATGTACTTCTAAGGAGGGAAATTCATCATGAGTGAAGGTAGGACGTACACCGACATTTGCCATACCATAACAAAGTTTATTTTCAATTATTGCAGACACTAAATATACCCCGTTTTTGGGTAACAGCTTATTATCGTCTGTCGAACGAACATTCGCCGTCGGTAAACCTAATTGTTTACCACGACCGTCACCCATTACAACACGACCTTCTATAAAGTATTCATAACCAAGCATGGTATTGGCTAAAGCCAAATCGCCGTCACGAAGTGCATTCCGAATTTTAGTACTGCTAATCGTAACATCATTGTTATAGAGAGGAGGCATTTGTTCGACACTAAAATGTAGTTCTTGGGATAACTGCTCAAGGAGGGCAAGATTACCTTCTCGATTTCTTCCGAAACTGTGATCATAACCCACTAATATTTTTGAGCAGCCGATTTTTCCGACTAAGTAATCACGTACAAAGGTTTCGGAATCAATAGCCGCAAATTCTTCGGAAAAGGGGATAATAACAACGTTTGTTACTCCGTATCGTTCCAATAACTGTAAACGTTCTTCTATAGTGGAAAGCAAGGTAACAGGTGGTTTATCAGGTTTATTTCGCAATACGATTTGAGGATGGGGGTCGAATGTAACGACGACCGCACGCGCTTGTAAACCTTGCGCTTCATTGAGTAATTGCTCAATAATTGCTCTATGACCTCTATGAACTCCATCGAATGTACCGACTGTAAGGACGGTTTTTTCTTCAAAAGGCAATTCATCGAGTAGATTATATGTGATCATTTATGTGTTGCTGTTCTTAAGTATGAAAACTTTTCAGTTAATTCTTGTATCGAATATGCTTCTTCCGCAGTAAACTCGCCTACGGCTGTTCTGCGTAACTCGGAAACATAGCCGCCTACCTGTAGTTCATTTCCTATATCACGTGCCAAAGATCGGACATAAGTACCTTTTCCACATTGAACGGAAAGAGTGAGATATGGAGAATTCCATGCAATTATTTCAATCGAATCTATTCGAACCGGTCGAGGTTCAATAATAACTTCTTTACCTTTTCTTGCCTCATTATATGCTCTTTTGCCATCTATCCATACGGCGCTGAATGCCGGAGGTGTCTGATTGACGGTTCCGATAAAACGTGATAATATTTCTTCTATTGACGCAGAATTGATATGGGCAGCCGAAATATGATTTTCTTCTTCTGTTTCAGCATCATCGGAGCGTGTGGTTGCACCCAATTTTATCGTAACGGTATATTTTTTATATAAAGACTGTATTGTTTCAACTTCTTTTGTCGCACGACCGAAACATAGTACCAAAACTCCTGTCGCGAGAGGATCGAGAGTACCGGCATGACCAATTTTTTTGAATTTGACAATACCTTTCATTTTTGCGACGACATCAAACGATGTCCATGTGAGAGGTTTATCTACAACAAGTATTGCTCCTTGCTCATGGGCTGCATTGCGCCATTCAGTGCTTTGTTCAGTATTTGCTCCGTATTGCAGAACAGGTAAATTCTTCTGACCAAAATAATGCTGTACTATTATATCCTCATTCATCCTTTACTTTATCTTCGTCTACTTTGTCTTCGTCTACTTTGTCTTCGTCTTTTTTGACAGAGTTTAGTAATGTTTGAATCTGCTGCATCTCCTCAAGCGTATCATCTCGGTAGAACGATAGTTCAGGTACAAACCGAATCTTCATTTTATGTGCTAATTCTGAACGAATACGCCTTTTCTGCAGCTCCAGAACCTCAAGGACATCAGTAGTGCTTGCCTTTCCGCCGAATGCACTGACATATATTCTTGCATGTTTTAAATCGTCAGTAACTCGAACCGCTGTAATCGTTAACAGTCCTGCATGTATTTCACTTGCTATAGGGCGAACGATTTCCGAGAGAAGTTCCCGAATCAGTCCGCCCACTTTTTCTGCTCTAATCGACATTATAATATGTAAATCTCAGTGGAAATTTTATGTGAGCTTACGTTTAATCTCGGTGATTTTGTATCCTTCGATAATATCACGTTCTTCAAAGTCGTTAAATCCTTGTATGGCTATACCGCATTCAAAGCCGGTTTCAACTTCTCTTACATCGTCTTTTATACGTTTAAGAGACTGCAAACCACCTTTAAATATTACAAAACCATCACGTAATACTCGAATTTTATCATTACGAGTGATTTTACCACTAAGTACATAACATCCGGCAATAGTACCGAGTTTACTGATTTTGAATACTTGTCGTACTTCAACTGTTGAAGTAATTTCTTCTCTGATTTCAGGAGAGAGAAGACCTTCAAGAGCAAGTTGTATCTCATTGATACAGTCGTAAATGATATTGTATAAGCGTATATCAACACCTTCTGTCTCAGCAGAGCGTCGTGCCGCTGATGAAACAGCCGTATTAAAGCCGATAATAACTGCATCGG
>JALHLL010000268.1:1590-3858 GCA_022844575.1 bacterium | reverse complement strand
ATCCTGAGTCATCAATCTTGTTTAGTGTCCTGAGATAATTCAGACTCAGTTTTTTCTTCTTTATCTCCACCAAGTAAGTTATTAAAAACTGGGTTAGATCTCAATGCTGGTATCACCATGGATATTTTGGAATGCCATTGACTCTTTTGACAACTGCAATGGATTTGCAGTATCTTCTTGGAGACCTGGCCTTAAAATCCACGTCTACAAATAGGTAAATCACACTTTCATTATTTTATTGGTCAATTATTGTTTTAATCACTATAATTATAGTTGGATTCTAAGTAAGTATGGATTGCTAGCGTGATACCCTAGCCTGCTTAGTGGATTTCAGAGCCATGTGGCACCAGTCCTATAAGAGAGTGACCTCAGACTCATAAATGCACTTGCATTCCTCCAACATTTATACTACAAAAATGGACTATATTCATCCTAAAAATTGGAGAACAGATCATATTGCATGGAAAATCATTCCTGCCGTTCTTTCTTTCATCCTTGTATTCAAACACTTCCTTGGACTCTATCTTTTTGTGGCTGACACTCACTATATCAACGCTGCTTTTGAAATTTTCAGTTCCCTTGTTTTGCTCCTTACGATTCTCGTTAATATTACACAGTTGAAATGGATATTTTCTTGGCGAGGACTACTGTTGAGACCTAGAAGCTGGAGTGACTTTCCATTCCTCACAGTTATTTTTATTACAATCCACGTGGCTCTTTACTACAAGATGATTGAATGGGGTGGACTAGACAGCTGGATTATGAAAGATGCATTTTGGCACATGCGATATGATCCAACATCTTGGAAGGGAATCTACCTTCCAGCGCTCTTGAATTTCCCACCTCCACTGATGCCTAACCACGAGCACTTGAAAGGGAATATGCTAAGCATAGCTACACATGGTTTAGTTGTAGAATTATCTATCGGTAGACTAGGCTATCTGTTCCTGTGGCTGTTAGTGCCTTGGACTCAATTGCTCTTCAATTTCCGTCTTGGATTAGGGACATCTGGCATAACGTTTTCATTTGTTGGTGCTGCTGTTGGCAGTCTATTGATCGTGAGGATGTATGATATAAATCGTTTGAAAGTTGAAAAGAAAATTATTCACATTTTTGTTTCGTTAATGTTATTTGTTGGTGGATCAATGGCATTTCTGGGCATGTTGGATGCTAACATTGGCCATGATGCACATGCAAAAGGAATGATTTGTGGTTTCTTCTTTGCACTTGCTTGGGGTTTTGTTGTTTACGGACGTAACAACTTGGTTAAAAACAAATTCATTGGTCATTTGCTGTTCCCACAACCTTTGATATGTGACACAAATGATGAAGATCTGCCTGAAGAGCACTATTATCCATCACGTGATATAAAAATAGATAGAAAAAGAGGAAATCTTTGGATATTTTGTTGGTCAATTATTGGAATCATTGGTTTGATTTCAATTCTTATTTTTGGTGTCTTGACAGACTTCTGAATGACAATAAAGACACCAAACACAATCCCTATTGGACAATAGTTAGAAAATACTAAATATTTTGCAATAGAATTTTTGTAGAGATCATCAAATCAATTTAAATAATAAAATAAGGAATTTAGAGCTTTAGAAAGTCAAAATCGATAGACCTACCAGAAGAAACAAATAGTGGAGCCCCCTCCCCTATCAGCTCCAATGTGGCTCTCAGACACTCAAAGTAGTCCGTCCCTTCCGTCTAACTCTCTAGAAATCGGTGTTGGTCTCACAGGTTTTGGATTATTCTTTCTTTTTATGGGAATTATGATGTTTTTTGATTCTGGACTGCTAGCCATTGGAAATGTGAGACAGCCTCTGATTTCATGTCTATCTAATCCTCTTAGTTGATGTTCATATCTGGTGTTACGCTGATTATTGGCCCTCAGAAAACATTTTTTTTCTTCTTTCAACGTCGAAAATGGAAAGGAACGGCTTGTTTCATCATTGGTCTTTTCCTTGTCTTTATTAAACATCCCATAATCGGTATACTCATTGAAGTTTTTGGATTTGTAAATTTATTTGGAGATTTCTTTCCAGTAATCCTCTCGTTCCTCACTCGTCTGCCTGTAATTGGCCCGTGGTTGACTGGAGGACCGCTCAAGAGTTGGATAGATAGAATTTTGGGTGCGAAATTGCCATTGTAAAGTAATTTTTGTTATAATTTTAATATTTAGAGAAAATTAATAAACATACAATAAAATATAAAATAAAACATAAAAAATAACTATGCCGTTCGAAATCAACAAGAAAATCCAAA
>JALHLL010000268.1:0-1580 GCA_022844575.1 bacterium | reverse complement strand
ATCCCTGAAGTCAGCAAATGTTTGGCCATCGCTACTCAACCCTCCTTCAATTCTCACTCAGCTTTCCATATATAATATCTTCTTTTTTTTCGTCATCTGCATCTCCCTCTGCACATAAATGGTCTTCATTTCAAATAATTTATGGAAATTCTCTATTGACATTCCTCTCTGGAAGCGGTCTGTCCTCATTGCTGGCTGCCCCTCTGACAGCGACAAGCCAATTGTTTGGACCGCTAAGGATATTTGGGATTGGAGCATCTGTATCACCTGCCATATTTGCTCTCTACAGTCAATTAATGCCATTGTCATCAACTGAGAAGGATTGGAAGGACGAGCGGGTAGGACAGTTGGCTGTTCAAGCAGTTGGTTGGAACGCTTTATTGGCCAGTGACATTGGAAGGAATGTTAGTGGAAGATTGGTAATTGGAGTTTTGGGCGGTATTGTGTCTATTTTTGGTGTAAGCTCTAATTGGTTGGACACTTCAAAGGGATCACCAGTCAGCCCTGATACTCAGTCAAATCAATAGAGATCAGCGACAATCAGCCTTACGCTATAGAATAGGTAGAGAATTTTCAATAAAAACATTCAAACAAATTTTTACTTTTTTATTTTCATCAATAATTTCTTTACGAATACAAATCATCATCAGCATTCATAGCATTTGCGTTGTTATTAGCTTGCTCAGCTGATGGGAATGAAAAGTTACCTCCAATTCCACGGGATTGTTGGAGATTTTGACTAAACATTTCATAGCGACGGATATCATTGTCAGAGACAGAGCGACGGGCAAATTTCATTGCTTCTTCAAAATGAGCTTTCGTAATTTCTGGGACTGGATCACTTACAGGCTCATCAACCATGGCATCTGGGCCAGGTGCAGCTCGTCGACGTTCCATTGCAATTTCTTTTTCAATACTTTCACGGATGGCAAGTTTACAAGCTCTTTGACAAATTTCAGTCAAATCAGCACCTGAAAATCCATGAGTAATTTTTGCTAAATATTCCAAGTCAACAGCTTGAGACACAGGTGATTTACGCAAAGTTGCTCTCAATATAGATAATCTACTTGGCTCATCAGGTAATGGAATATAGATCAGTTGATCTAAACGACCTGGACGCAACAAGGCTGGATCAATTTGATCTGGTCTGTTTGTAGCCCCGATAACAAATACATTCTTCTTGGCATTCATTCCATCCATTTCAGTAAGGATTTGATTGAGGACACGATCGCCAGCTCCACCAGCATCACCAGCTGAGCTACCTCTAGCCTTTGCGATACTGTCCAATTCATCAAAGAACATTACACAGGGAGCGGCTGCACGTGCTTTATCAAATACATCACGGACATTGGCTTCACTTTCACCAAACCACATTGTCAGCAACTCAGGCCCTTTGATAGAAATAAAATTGGCTTGGCATTCATTTGCAATAGCCTTGGCCAATAGAGTTTTACCGCAGCCCGGTGGACCATAGAACAAAACACCCTTTGAAGGTGACATACCAAATTTGAGGAACTTGTCTGGGTGTTCCACTGGATATTGGACGGTTTCTTGCAATTCTCTTTTGACTTTTTCCAAAC
>JALHLL010000267.1 GCA_022844575.1 bacterium | reverse complement strand
TTTTAGATCTGTTACATCCTTACCTATCCACTATAATAATTTTTGCTGTTTTATAAGTACCCGATTCACATGATAATATATATAACCCATTCGGTACGGATTGCAGATTGAGTGTTACCGTTCCATTACCCGAGCCGCCCTTTATCCAATTTTCTACCGTTACCGTATGTGTTTGTTCTATACCATCTACGGTATATAAACGGAAGTTTATATCATTCGGCTGAACATGTTCAAGCCATGTGAGCATCAGATTTATTTTACCTTTTTCCGTCGGATTAGGAAAAGCATTCCATATATGTATCGGTACTATTGCCGATGTGGTTTGTGCCTCTGTTATGCCTGTCGGTATTTCTTGCGGATCGAAATAATAGAGAGAATTTCGTTTTGCTCCGAGGAACACAGTATTTTTATCAAAAAGATTGTAGGTTAAATAACCGCTATATGAATTATAAGGTATATATCTCCACTCTTTGCCTCCATCGGTACTAATATGCACAACGCTCACGAGCGAATTATTCTTTGATGTCATTTCCATTATTCCGGTATTTTCATCAATAAAATTTAACCGCGAGCAAAACATATTCTTAAATAAAGCGGTATTTTTATCTTTTTCTAAGTCGAGTGTATCCCATGTTTCGCCATTATTGCGGGATGATATAATTTTTGCCCAAACAGGTATCGTTTTATCTATCGGAGAATCTTCAAATTCCGCTCTCCAAATAGAGTTACCTTTTCGGTTAATGGCATAACTGCGAAATGATACATTTGTTCTTTTAAAAATTGTTTGCCAATCCTTACCGCCATTATTACTCATAATCATTTTTTTTGTATTCACTTTGTTTATGCTATCATATACATTACCGAAAAGAATAATTTTATCGGCACCGCTAAATCGTATTTCAACCTCTTTATTAAACTCTTCGCCTATTTCCGTAGGCAGCCGAAGTTTTTTCCAATCTAATCCCTTATTGGTTGATAAAAGAATATAGTTTTGATTGTACGAACTTAAGATACTCGTTTTTGTTAAGGTACAATAATAGTCACCATTATCAACGGAAAAAATCTTCTCAATAGTAGATACCGTATCCTTAAGCGTATTTTGTAATGTGCGAAGAAGTGTTGTATCTTTATTCCATGTTATACCGCCATCGTAAGAACGTAAATAGGATTCCACTTTTTGATTATTCGTACTTTTTACTATTTCCGCTATTATATCATCAGCATTAATGGCATATACATTATTGATTCGGAGAGAATCAAATAAAAACAAACTATTGTTCCATGTCCTGCCGCCATCCTCCGTTCTCACAATCTTTTGTATAACTTCGCTTTCTACTCCTTTTTTTCTATAGTTAAATCCCCCTCTTTGCAGTGCTATACCTTTTTCTTGGGTAAAAAATCGAATAGCAGAAAAATTCGGAGTATAATCAGCCGTATCTTTATCATAGTACATAAATACCCTTTCACCCTCACCAAAAAGCAGATGTTTCCATGAATTATTAGTATATATAGCTAAATAAGGGTCATATTCAGAATTATATCTGCCACAAAGTAATATTGATTGTTTATCGGGCATACGATAGAGTGAAGTAAAATAAGGAATTGACCTTCGTGAACCCGGCATAATCAAATTTCTTTGCGCTGAAGTCCATGTTTTGCCGCCATCATTCGTTATGATAATATCATTATATAAAATATTGAAATAATCAGCATATAATACACCGACGGCATAACCATGTATATCATCGGTAAATACCATATCCTTTATTTCAATAAAACCTATATTGTCTCTTGCCTGCGGAAGGATACGTTTTGCATTTGACCATGTTTTACCATTATCTTCCGAAAAACCCGCTCTCAGCGAATCACATCCCACAAACCAAGTATTATTATCTCTATGACAAAGCGAATAAATCGTATAATATGGATGTTGTATTTTCTGCCATGTATTGCCCCAATCCTCACTACGAAGCAAGGTTTTACCGGTGCCTGTAATAATACCGATAGAATCAAAAAATACTACTTTCCGTGCATTTCCTAATTCAGTATAATATTCCGCCGACCATGTTATACCTTTATCGGTGCTTTGTACTATGCAGCCATTATTGCCGACGGCAAAGAGTATTCCTTTATCGGTAAGGGTTATATCGTATAAACTATCTCGTATTGCTGTTTGTTGTATTGACCATGTTTTACCATACCCTTCACCGAGCAATATAATGCCATCATCACCAACCGCTATGCATTTTTCGGCTGATATATGGACAATACCATGTAAATGCTGCCGAACAAGTATTTCCGCTTTGTTCCATGTAAGGAACATATTCTCCGAATAAAGTATAGTGCCATCATTACCGGCGGTAATAATAGTACTATCGCCTATTATAGAACAATCATTTATCTGATAACCCGTAGGGGTTATATTTCGCCTATATATTGTTTGCGCCTCGGCAGTAATGGTATATAATACTATAGATAAGCAGGCGAAGAGAATACAATACATTTTCATACACAAAATCCTTATTTTTCAAAAAAATATGGGGGGAGCTTTTATAACTCCCCACCTGATTTATACTTTTATTCACAATTCGATGAACGGCAATATAATTCTGGATCGGGATCACAAGAGCCGGTTATTAAAGTTTTTGTTCCTTGCATTGTCACTACTTTACCATCCGGCCCAAGGCAATAAGCCACATCCTGTTTACAACATGCATCGCCACACGGTTCGGTTTTTACGGTAAGTTCCGGTGATTGTATACCCGTTAATGAAATAATTAATTGCCTATAATGTTCATAACCCAAAGCCGGATTATAATTGATGGTTACTGTATTACCTATAAGTGTTTTATACTCAATAACAGATCGTAAACAATTTGCCGTGAATACGTTAGTTTGGGTCGGAACAGTTTGACCGCAAGGAGGTAAGCCATTTACTTGATATACATGCTGCCCGATAGCTGCTGCTAATGCCGCCGTGTGAAATGCATGGGCATCCAAGAGATGATAATTACCTATCATACATCCATCCGGATCATCTATCGCGGGTCCCACATACGATGTTGAAATAAGTGAATATACATTACATCGTCCGAAAAAAAATACATCAATTTTTATTCTGCAGTTAAAAACACCCGGCACATCTACCCATACGGACTCAACATATATATTCCATGGGTCAGCGCAGGGAATTTGCTCTGCTTCATTCTGACAATTATTTTCGGGTTGGGCAAAGCCCTGCTGTGGTATCGCCAATACTATTACAATAAGTGTCAGCAGTAATAAAGTGATTTGTTTCATTGTTAAAAAAAGAAAAGTTAAAAAAACGTACACAATACTCATCCTCCGCACCGACTTTTTCCATCGGTGCATATCAAAAAGACACAATACGGAATCACAATCCGTATGTACAATAGCCGTCATTCCGTTTACTATGATGTATCCATAAAAAACCCTCCTTTTATATATAAAAATTTCCCCTTTCCTAATGGCTTAACGACGTTATGGTTTAGTTTGTGCAAAATGAAAACCGTAACGCCGAGGGAAGGGGGGTATATATTCCCTTGTTTATTATATAGTATCTCTCTATACCGAAAGAATCCGCCACACGATTCTTTATCATACAGAAAGTTTCGTTTTTATATTCTATTCTTTCATTTCTAAAGACAAAAAAAGGGCAATGCTCTAAAGCACATCTTAGAAAGGTACTTGGCTACCCCGAAATATTGTGCAAAGAACACGCCCCAGCCGGGCTACGGATTATACATAAGTTTACAAGGAATATTATATACATATATAGTTTAATTTCATACGTAATCGATTTTACAGATATTTAATTTTTATTGACATTTATTATTGGAATATTCG
>JALHLL010000266.1 GCA_022844575.1 bacterium | reverse complement strand
AATCTACGGAAGAGGGTACGATTCACCCCAATGAGGTGGAGCTATTGAGTAAAGCGGCAAATAGAGCTGACTCCGTTATAATAGGACCCGGTTTGGGTAAAAACAAAAGTACGATTGATATGATTCGTACTTTGATTTTTTCAATAAACAAGGATATTCCCGTTATTATTGATGCTGAAGGTCTATTAGCTTTGCAAAAAGAGGATGTTTTAAGCCCTACCGTTATTCTTACGCCTCATATCGGTGAATATGTCCGGTTGGTGCAAAAAGAAAAAAAAGATATACTAAATACTGTACTTGACGAAGCGAAAAATTGCGCTAAAAGCATGAATTGCACTGTATTGATAAAAGATATACCGACTATTATATCGGACGGCAAAAAAACAATGTTGAATATAAAAGGAAACGCGGGTATGGCAACAGCGGGAAGCGGCGATGTTCTAACAGGTATAATCGGTACTTTGGCTGCGCAAAAAGTACCCTCACTATATGCGGCATCGCTCGGTGCATATATACATTCCTTTGCCGGAGATTATGCTGCAAAACATTCTTCGGAAGAATCATTAACAGCTTCATCAATTATTGCTTCATTGTTTAGGGCATTTGCAGATTAAATATGATAAAAAAGGGTTTTCGTTTTATACCTGTAATCACATTTTCAGTTCTTATAATAGTTATGTCACATCAACCGCAACCGCCGCATATGGAGTTGGGTTTTGAATGGCAGGATAAAATAATGCACTTAGGTGCATATACTGTTTATGGGCTATTGTTATTATATGCCTTCCTGAACAATGTCCACGTAATTTTATACACATTATTTATCGGTATGGCTTTTGGGGCTTCCGATGAAATACATCAATACTTTGTTCCGAGTCGTTCGGCTGAATTTTTGGATTGGTTTGCTGATTGTGGAGGGATAATAATTGCCGTGCTTTTGTTTTTATTAATAAGGAAGCGAATAAGAACGAGAAATGATATTTAATGTTTATGGAAAGGCAATCTTTTTATTATCTCTTGTGCTGTTATTGTTCCCGAAAGTAATACAAGGGGTATGCCGCCACCCGGATGAACCGTACCACCTGCAAAAAACAGATTCTTGTATTTTTTTGAAACATTTTTCGGTCTTAAAAAAGCGGAGAAAGGAGAATTGGATGAACCGCCATACAATGAGCCACCCGATGCAAGTAAATCGGCAGAAAAATCATCCGGAGTAATAAATTTTGTTTCTATTATGTCTTCGTCATTTAATAGAATATTAAACTCCGCCATTCTTTTTCGTATCATCTGCCAATAGGTATCGCTTTTTCCCTGCCATGTATTACTACCTCCGGTTGAAGGTGTATTAACAAGAATAAACCAATTTTCTCTATCGGCTGCCGCTTGTGAGTGATCCGTTAAGGATGAAATGGAAATATAGATGGTCATATCTTTTGCTAATATTTTCTTTTCAAAAATATCATCAAACTCCTGTCTATAATTATCGGAAAATAAAATATTATGATGTGAAAGCGAATGTTTATGTTTTCGTATTGCCGCCATTATCACAAAACCGGAACTCGATAATTCAGGTATGGAAATATTTTCTTTTAACAGATGTTTATGCGTCCAATAAGCATCGGCATTGGAAACAATAATATCAGCTTCTATAATATCGCCATTTTCCAGTTCCAAAGCCGTAATGGAATTATTGTGTTTATACAGATTGGATACTGTTGAGTTATAGTGTATCTCCACATTTTTTTCATGACACAGATTTGCCAAACTATGGGTGATAGAATACATGCCGCCATGCGGATACCAGCCGCCATAATGAAACTCAATATAAGGTATCACCATAAGTGTAGCGGGCGCTTTATAAGGGTCGGAGCCATTATAGGTGGCAAATCTATCAAATAACTGAACTAACTTTTTATCGCCCAAATGTGTTTTGTTAAATGTGTGGAGCGATGTCAGTGTTTTCAGTTTAGGAAATTTTGGTAAGAAGGGTAAGTTTTTTATCTTGAAAAATTCTTTTACTCCTTCAAAAGGGTTAAAAAGAAAAATATCCTTCGTTGCATTATATACCTCGCCGGCATGACGCAAATACTGTTCTACATGTATATCCGCTTTATCGGAAAAATTCCTGAAGGATTGTATTCTTCTATTCGATTGCGAATAGGCATTAAGTTCCGAACCATCCGACCAATAGTATCGACACAAGGGTTCAATCGGTAATAGTTCGATATAATCTTCAAGAGAGCGGTTTAGGGAAGTAAAAAGGTTCTGAAGAATAAATGGCATTGTTATGAGAGAGGGGCCTGCATCGAAAGTACAATCCGCAAAAGAAAAACGTCGCATCTTACCGCCTGCTGCGGGCATACGTTCGAAGATTTGCACACGGTAGCCATGCTCCGAAAGCAAAAGCGCCGTAGTCATCCCGCCAATTCCGGCACCGATCACTGCGACGCTTTTACCGTCGTTCTTTTTCATAACATTTAAGTTTATTCTATACCGGCTGAGGCGATAAGCGAATCGTAATTAGCTCCGGCAGCTTCTTTTAACAGGTTTTGTAGAGCAATGGCTTTTTTACGTTCCAAGTTAACAGACGCGAGCAATTTTACTTTTGCAATGAGAAGTTTTTCTTCAATGGGTTTACTTAAGAAATCATCCGAACCCGACTCGATTGCTTTCAGCTGATTGGCAACATCGTTAAGCGCAGTTACAATAACTACAGGCAACTTTGCCGTTTCGGGATTTTCACGAAGTTTCTTCACAGTTTCGTATCCGTCCAAACGTGGCATCATTACATCCAATACAATCGCATCCGGTGCACGCTCGGCAACTTTCTCAAGGCACTCCACTCCATCATATGCTTCAGATGCTTCGTAACCGTTCGCTTCAAGATAACGGCGCAAAAGCTTAGTTGTTATTCTATTATCATCCACAACCAATACATAAGGTTTTGCCATTTGTGTCTCCGTTTGATGAGAGTTAAAATTAATCGACTGCAAAGATACGCGATTTTAATGAGTGATTGTGATAATATAATGCTTATCCGCAGACATGGAGGTAAGTAAATCGAGTGCTTCAAAAAAGCTTTGTTCCGTTGTTTTTGTAAGCAAAGCACCAATGCCATACACTCTTTCTTGTAGTTTAGCTTCCGGAAAAAGAAAGGATGTAAGTGTTCTTGTACGGTCAAAAACTGTTTGCTGTTGTCTTTTTTGTGCCGTTTTTATCTTTTTAAGCAAAGTTTCCACGTTATCCTGAATAGCCTTTTGCGTTGATCCGAAACTACCGGCCAAACTTGCATCAGTTTGTTTTGCGAATTCACCTATGGGATACAATGCCTTTGCAATGGCTTCACTTACTTCGGTTTGTAATGACGATAATACGCCATCATCAAGATCGGCGGATAAATCTTGTTCAATTTCTGCAATCGGACGAAGATAAAACGGCAAGGTCTTGTCCGATTTTTCAAGTAAACGCTGATGATTGGCGAACAAAAACGTTGCAGAATGTCTTGCCATTATCATAGGCATACGTATTCCGAATTGTTCATAACACTCGGCTAATTGAGCTAAGTATGCTATTTCACCGGGGCCTGCTATGTAAGCAAATGTGGGGAGCAAGGAATCCTGACATAATGAACGTAAAACTACATTAGGTGAAAATCGTTCGGGAAAATCCATTGCTTCCTGAGTTAATTCTTCTTTTGTCCATTGAGTATCGCCAGCCAAGTATATATCATTATCGGTTGTGATTTTTGTTCTAACCGTATCAGAGTGATAAAACAGATTGACGGATGAGGGTTTTGCCTGAGGCTGATAACCATTCCGTAATAACTGTTCATTTGCCTGCAAAACAGCAGATAAAGTCAAATCTGATGAAAGATCGGAAGAGC
>JALHLL010000265.1 GCA_022844575.1 bacterium | reverse complement strand
AAAAGGATGATGAATAAGTGGAAAACAATTATTTCACACTTTTTGGAGATGAAGGGGTTGTTTATTACGGTACATTGTCAAAAATATTACGTTCTTCAATAAAAATATATTTTTCTAAAAAATACCGTGTCCCGTTTTTAAGTGGCGACTAAATAGATATCTAAACAATCACTTATAAAATATACTATGAAGTTAGTTTTCTTAATCTGTATAGCGTTTATACCAAGTCTTGCCCATTCCCAAGATAGCTCAATGATCATAAACAAAAAATGGGCTATAAACGAATGGATTACTTATAACCCTTTTCCCGTTTCGACATCTATTCGTGGTTCAAATGAGCAACTCAAAACAGAAAACAAAGACAATAATATACTCACAAAATACCCTTCGCAAGCGGAATGGTATTCCATTTATATTGGTCTGGGTTCTAAAGTTATGTATTCTGTAACAGAAGAAATTGATATATATCTTGGGATATCGGGTCATTTTTTTAGTAGATACAATAAATCTGAAGAAATACTTCTGATTGTGTTAGGATCTCAAATTGGGGGAGAATATACCTTCTTACCTCGAACGAATAATTTTAATGTTTTTACGCGTTTGGGTATAAGTTGTAATTATGTTAGTGGCCCAGCTGTTTTTGTTTATCTCTACGGTAACCCGTATGCAGTTATGAATCCATTTTGGGGTATCGGATTCGAAGTTGAACCGGGTATAAGGTATGTAATTCCCTCGTCCCCTGTTGCAATTGAACTATCCGGTAATTATTACAATACTAATCTTATTAGTAAGAGCTATATTGAGCCGCAGGAATTACTTAATACAAATCCTAACAAAGCGGAGAATAATGGTGCTATAAATTCTTACAATCCTCGAAATGTTGACTTTTTTCAGATTAAACTAGGTGCCAAACTTTGGCTCTAAAAGAGAAATTCTGCTATTATAGGTTTCAAAACTTATCTTAAAAAAAATCCTGACGAGTAAGCCCGTCAGGATTTTTTTTATACTATTGCTTAATAATAAACCGAATTATGAAGTTGTTTCTTCATCCGCGTGATGTGGCTCTTCATGCAAAGTACCGTCCGGTGTCACCTCGAATGAAACAACTTGATAATCGAAGGTTAATTCTTCCTTACCCTCATAATAATCGGCTATCACTTTTATACTATCGCTGAATCCGGCACGTAAAATTTCTTCAGCGAGTGGATCTTCCAAATGATTTTGCAAAGCACGGCGTAAAGGACGCGCTCCGTATTTTTCATCAAATCCCTTATCGGCAAGAAATTCTTTTGCTTTGTCCGTTAATTCAAGCGTAATATCATTATTCAAAAGGCGTTTGGTTAAGCCGCGCAACTGAATTTCGATAATCTGATAAATATGCTCTTTTTGAAGTTTATGGAATACTATATAGTCATCAATACGATTGATAAATTCGGGATTGAATATTCGTTTCATCGAGTCTTCAATCGTACCCTTCATATCCTCATATTCGCTATGCGGTTTATCATCGGAAAATCCGATTTTACCACCTGCTTTAACATCACGCACCCCTACGTTCGAGGTCATGATAATAATCGTATTCTTAAAGTCAACTTTTCTTCCGAGACCGTCTGTTAACTGACCATCATCAAATACTTGAAGCAGAATATTAAATACATCGGGATGTGCTTTTTCAATTTCATCAAGCAAGATGATACTGTATGGCTTGCGACGTACTTTTTCCGTTAACTGTCCGCCTTCTTCATATCCTACATATCCGGGAGGTGCTCCAACCAAACGTGATACCGTAAATTTATCCATGTACTCACTCATATCAACACGGATAAGTGCATCTTCCGTATCGAACATATAGCGTGCTAATGCTTTTGCCAATTCCGTTTTCCCTACACCAGTTGGGCCGAGAAACATAAATGAACCGATTGGACGTGAAGGGTCTTTCAAACCGGCACGTGCTCGGCGAATGGCACGTGTAATCTGTTTGATGGGGGCATCCTGACCGACAACCATTTTTTTGAGCTCTTCTTCCATACGTAGAAGTTTAGCCGATTCGCCCTCAGCAATTTTGTTGACAGGAATACTCGTCATCATTGCGACAACGTCCGAAATGTCCTCATCGGAAACAGTATATATCATTTCGGCGGCTTTTTTCTCCCAGTCTTGTTGTGCCGTTTCAAGGTCGGTTGTAAGTTTTTTCTCCAAATCGCGCAAACGCGCAGCTTCTTCAAAATTCTGCATTCTTACAACATCGTTCTTACCAAGACGCACTTTCTCGATTTCTTCTTCAAGATCCAAAATTTCTTTTGGAACAGTAATATTGGCTAAGTGAACTCTTGCACCTGCTTCATCAAGAACATCAAGTGCTTTGTCCGGTAAATAACGATCGGTAATATATCGTTCCGATAAACGGACACAAGTTATTACGGCAGCATCAGTATAGCGTACACCATGATGCGCTTCATAACGCTCTTTCACATTCATCAGAATTTGTATCGTTTCATCCGCATTGGGTGGTTCTACATTTACTTTCTGAAAACGTCTATCAAGCGCGCCGTCTTTTTCAATGTACTGTCTGTATTCGTCCAATGTCGTAGCACCGATACATTGAATTTCACCCCTTGCCAAAGCAGGTTTAAACATATTGGAAGCATCAAGCGAGCCGGAAGCACCGCCTGCACCCACAATCGTATGCAATTCATCAATAAAAAGAATAACATCTTTTGCTTTTTCCAATTCATTCATTACGGCTTTCATTCTCTCTTCAAATTGCCCGCGATATTTTGTACCGGCTACAAGAGAAGCTAAGTCCAATGTAACAATTCTTTTATCGAAAAGGATACGTGATACTTTTCTTTCTATAATCTTGAGCGCAAGTCCTTCTACAATCGCCGTTTTTCCTACTCCCGGTTCGCCGATAAGAACAGGATTATTCTTTTTACGACGAGAAAGGATTTGTGCAACGCGTTCAATTTCTTTTTCACGACCGATAACCGGATCAAGTTTACCCTCAACCGCAAGTTTGGTCAAATCGCGCCCGAAATTATCAAGCACCGGAGTTTTTACTCTCTCCGATTCTTTGCGCCCCGTTCCCGTTGAAACCTGTTTTGCAGGTTGTTTAGGTGGAGTCGTCGGTTTGCCGTTTATGATATTATCAAGTTCACGACGTACTATATCATAGGTAATCGAGAATTGGGATAGAATCTGTGCCGCTATATTATCTTCATCACGAAGCAAAGATAAAAGCAGGTGTTCCGTTCCGATAACCGGCGATTTATAAAGTTTTGCTTCCAAATAGGTGATTTTTAATACCTTTTCGGCTTGTTTGGTCAGGGGTATATTTCCGATTGTAAGAGTTCCGCTCGATGATCGTATGGAATCCTCAATGGTCTTACGAAGTTTATGAATATCAGCCCCGAGATTGCGAAGAATTTTCATTGCCATGCTATCGCCTTCACGGATAACGCCTAATAACAGATGTTCCGTGCCGATGTAGTCATGACCAAGACGTAATGCCTCTTCGCGACTTAGGCGTATAACGTCTTGAACCCTATTTGAAAAATTACCTTCCATAACGGTATATCAGTCTTTTGTTTTCAAGTAAAAAATACCTTGCGGTATGTTAATTAAGGTGGTACTCGGCTTCATCTCCTTATTCAAACCGCCGGCTTTGGGATCGAAGCAAAGTAAGCGTTATGATATGGTATATGATGATCTCGGACACACACCTTTACAAGACGCAAACTTATGATATTTTATTGCAGTTACAAACTTTTGTTACGACGCATGTCTTTTCGGTAATAACACGAAAGGTAACTTTAAGTTTCGATTACTTAAATCGGTCTGTAAAAAATCGTTCTTTAACAATTTCGATATGAAACATAGATCGGAAGAGCACACG
>JALHLL010000264.1 GCA_022844575.1 bacterium | reverse complement strand
ATACATTGTACGCCCTGTCTGAACTTTGGAAAGTTCGGTTGCCAATTTTACCCTTTGTGCTTCTCCGCCTGAAAGTGTTGGTGCTTGTTGTCCTAATTTTATATAACCGAGTCCTACATTTTCGAGTACTTGTAATTTTTTATTAACCTTCGGATTTTCGGCAAAAAGTTGAACAGCGTCGCTTATACTCATATCCAAAATATCGGCTATGGATTTGCCTTTATATTCCACTTGTAATGTTTCGGAATTATATCGTTTACCGCCGCATATTTCACATTCCACAAGTACTTCGGGTAAATAATTCATTTCTATTGTTTTCATGCCGCCGCCGCCGCATTCTTCGCAACGACCTCCTTTTACATTAAACGAAAAACGCCCTTGTTCATATCCCCTTATTCTTGATTCCGGTAATTGTGCAAATAGTTCCCGTATTTGTGTAAATACGCCTGTATAGGTAGCAGGATTGGAGCGTGGTGTGCGCCCTATCGGTTTTTGATCAATCTCAATTACTTTATCAATAAATTCCAATCCTTCTATGCTTTCATGGGGCAAAGGTACTTCAAGCGAATTATGAAAATGCCTTGCCAACATCGGATATAATGTATAATTGATAAGCGATGATTTTCCCGAGCCGCTCATACCCGTAATACAAACAAATGTACCTAAGGGTATGGAAACATCTACATTTTTTAAGTTATTACCATAAGCACCGTATAGGGTAAGATAATTACCATTACCGGGTCTTCTAATTTCAGGAATTTCAATTTCCCTCTCTCCGGTAAGGTATTGCGCCGTAATACTTTTATTTTCTGCGGAATCGGAGAATAATTCATCGGGTTTTCCCTGATACATAATTTCGCCGCCATGAATACCTGCACCGGGACCTATATCAAGTATATAATCGGCTTGTTCTATCATTTCTCGGTCATGCTCAACAACAACAACGGTATTGCCCGTATCGCGTAGTTTTTTTAGAGAACTTATCAGTTTATCATTATCATGCTGATGCAGGCCTATGGAGGGTTCATCCAACACATAGGTAACGCCTACTAATTGCGAACCTATTTGTGAGGCAAGTCGTATCCGTTGCGATTCTCCGCCCGAAAGTGTGCGTGCCGCTCTATTCAGTTGTAAATAATGTAATCCTACATTTTCAAGAAATTCGAGCCGAGAAATAATTTCTTTAATTACCAAATGTCCTATTTTTTTCTGTCGGGCATTCAGTTGTGTTTCCATTTCCTGAAAATACGTAACAGCTTGGGCAATATCCATTCTTGTCGTATCGGAAATATTTCGGTCGGCAATTTTTACTGCAAGGTTTTCTGGTTTTAAGCGTCCGCCATCACAATCGGCACATAATTGACCTGACATATATTTTTCGATATTTGAACGAATATCGGATGATGCCGTTTGGTCAAACTGCTCACGATAGAACGATAAAATACCATTAAAACGAGTTTGGTACTCTAATTCCTTACCACTCGAGGTAACATATTTTACCGTAATTTTTTTCTTTTTTGTTCCCCACAATAATGCTTGTAATTGGTCATGGGGTAAATCCCTTATGGGTGTACTCAAATCAATCTGCGTTTCTTTGGCAAAAGCCATTACTTTTTCCCATTGCCACATTTTCCTCTTTTTGCCGAGTATGGCTATACCGCCATCTTCTATGGAAAGTGTTTTATTCGGCATAATCAATTCTTCATCAAAATCGGTGATAACACCTGTGCCTTCGCATGTAGGGCATGCACCATAAGGCGAGTTGAATGAAAAATTATTCGGAGCCAAGGGTTCATATGATGTGCCACATGAGGGGCATGAATTTAATGTGGAATACATTTTTTCATGCCAATGATTTTCTTGTTCCTCATAAAGAACAGTCACTATATTTTCGCCCATTCGTAAAGCGACCGCTACCGATTCGGAAAGTCGTTTTTCTTGTTCGGGTGTAATCGTCAATCGGTCAACAACCAATTCAACATCGTGTTTTTGAAAACGCGAAAGCATCATTCCGTGGGTAATTTCTTTTATCTCCCCATCAATGCGCGCCTTCGTATATCCCTGTTTCATCAATGTTTCAAACAATTCCCGATAATGTCCTTTTCTACCCTTCACAAGGGGCGCAAGTATCATTATTCGCGTTTCTTGGGGTAATTCCTGAATAGAGTCAATGATTTGTTCGGGGGTTTGTGATTGTACGGGGATATTGCAGTCAACACAATGTTGTATTCCCACACGCGCAAAAAGCAAACGCAAATAATCGTATATTTCCGTAACTGTACCGACCGTTGAACGCGGATTGGAACCGACGGATTTTTGCTCGATGGATATGGCAGGCGAAAGCCCTTCTATGGAATCAATATCGGGTTTTCGCATCATGCCGAGAAACTGACGTGCATACGGCGATAAACATTCCACATAACGCCTTTGCCCTTCGGCATAAATCGTATCGAATGCAAGTGAGGATTTTCCCGAACCGGAAAGCCCCGTTACTACAACTAAGGAATCACGAGGAATATCGGTAGAGATATTTTTCAGATTATGTTCACGAGCACCGCGCACACGTATTTCGGTTAACTCATCTGCTTGTCCGTTTATTTCTTGAGAAGTTTCGGCTGTTTTGGCTTTTGCTTTACTGCTTTTACTTTTTTGCGAGGGTTTTGCTGTGCCCATATTTATCGAGTAATTTCTTAGGTGTTTGATACGTCAATGATGCTGACACGATTGGATACATAAAGTATTGTCATAAGCAAAATTACCGATACACATTCTTATTCGGTTCATACAATGCTAAACGGTAATATTGAACGGTAAAAATTGCGAAAAAGCGATACGGAAGCAAAATAAGTATATAATTGTATCGGTATATACGGAAATTATAATGAGAAAAGAGTAATGCAAACGATTCTTAATCCTGAACAACAAAGATATATTGATAAAAAGGCGATAGAGGAGTATGGAATGCCCGCCCTTCTGCTTATGGAAAATGCAGGTAGGTCGGCGGCAGAGAAAATACGTGAATTACTTTCGGAGCATAACAATATTGAAAAGCCGTCCGTACTTATTTTGTGCGGATCGGGTAATAATGGCGGCGATGGTTTTTGTATAGCACGCCATTTGAATGAGTTTGCACGTGTACGGATAGCTTGGCTTGGCGAAAAAGAAAAAATGTCGGAGGAAACACGTACTAACTTTATATGTGCAGAACGATTGGGTTTGCCTATGGCTCATATAGCGACCGAACTTGATGTGAAAACGCTTTCAACGGATGCTCACTGTATAGTTGATGCTTTGATAGGTGTGGGCGGCGATGAAAACTTGCGGGGAATTATCACTTTTTTACTTGATAAAATGTCCGGTATGTGGGATTCTCTCGGTCAATTACCCGCAATGAAAGCTGAATCATTACACATTGCCATTGATGCGCCTACGGGTTTGAATACCGAAACGGGTTTTGCCCATTCGTCAGCTTTTCGAGCTGACCATACTATAACAATGATTGCCCCTAAGATAGGTATGATGGTAGGGGATGGGAGTGAGATTTGCGGTACCATTCATTCGGTTTCTATCGGCGAACCGGCAGAATTGAGAACTATGTTTACCGATTATGGAGTTCATGACCATAGTGATATTAGAACAATTATTCCCCATCGTTATAAAAAAACATCAAAGTTCGATTATGGTAGGGTAATTATTATTGGTGGCTCGAAATCAATGCCGGGAGCCCCTTGTTTATCGGCTCATGCCGCATTGCATTCGGGTGCGGGTTTGATTGAAGTATATTCTCCGGCAATACATCCTTTATTATCACCGGAAATTATGCCTCATTTGCTTCAATCTACGGAAGAGGGTACGATTCACCCCAATGAGGTGGAGCTATTGAGTAAAGCGGCAAATAGAGCTGACTCCGTTATAATAGGACCCGGTTTGGGTAAAAACAAAAGTACGATTGAGATCGGAAGAGCG
>JALHLL010000263.1 GCA_022844575.1 bacterium | reverse complement strand
CACATCGATATCATTCCAGTAGAAATATGTAAATACTTGGATTTTATTAATATAAAGGTTTTAAAATTCTTTCATTTTCATCCCCTATGGATCTTCTAAATATATCCACTGTCAACCAACAATGGTCTCTGTTGGCCAACGATGACGAGAACTGGTACTACAAGTGCTGTCATATCACTGGATTGGAACTAAGGAAACAATCAACATTTAAAAACTGGAAAAATACCTATTTTAACTTTGTGCAAGCAATCAAAACATTCAATAGTCAAGAGAATTTAGACATCATACAGATTATATCAGACCATACTGATACCCACGAAGAGGATTCACTCAGAATAGCAAAATTTTTACTTCATTGTTCCCACATATCTTCTGAAAGCAAAAGCAAATTTCTTTCTACAAATACACGCGTCTTATTCTCATTTGTCAGCCTGATCAGTCCTCATTTCAGCGGTCTCAGTCTTCCAGAAGCCCTCCGTCAATTCTCCCTTCAAATTGAATTGACTTCTTTAACGTCAAATGCACTCTATGAAGCGATAGAATTATTTGCAGAACATTTTATTCATGTATGCAATCCTGACTTACCACATGATATGATATATCCTTTGGCATATTCTCTGTTGTTGTTGGACATTGATTTAAAATCATTTCAAATTAAAAAAAAAATGTCTAAAAGAGAATTTATCAGAAATTCAAGAGGGATCAGATCTATATCAATGGAGAACTATGTCTTGGGTGAAGAATATCTGGGTACGTTGTATGATTTTGTATTGTTGAGGGGTTTGAAAAGTGTGCCGATAGAGAGTGGAAATGAAATAATGAAGTTCCAAGCTATTATGAGTAATGTTAAAGGAGAAACGAAATTAATCGTTGTTCCTCAACAAAATTAAAGATTTTCTAAATAAATCCAGGGAGCATAAAATCTCATCTCTTTCAATTACAAGGGTTGACACTCTTTATAAAAAAATGGTAAACCATCCATCCATCCTCAAACCATTCTAATATCCAGTCTCATCGCAAATTCGAAGCACCTAGACACGGTTCTCTTGGTTTCTTACCTCGCAAACGCGCTACCCGCTCTCGCGGTAAGGTGAAGTCTTTCCCAAAAGACGATGCCTCCAAAGCTGTCCACATGACTGCATTTATCGGTTATAAGGCTGGTATGACTCACGTTGTACGTGATTTGGATCGTCCAGGATCAAAAATGCACAAAAAAGAAATCGTTGAAGCTGTCACCGTCATTGAAGCTCCACCAATGGTCATCGTTGGTGTTGTTGGTTACACTCAAACTCCTCGTGGATTGAGAACCTTCACCACTGTCTGGGCTGAACATCTCTCTGATGAATGCAAACGCCGCTTCTACAAGAATTGGTATGCATCAAAGAAGAAGGCATTCACCAAATACGCCAAGAAGTACACTTCCGGAGGTAACGATATCCAAAAGCAATTGGAATCCATCAAAAAGTACTGCACAACTGTCCGTGTTCTTGCACACACTCAAATCCGCAAGGTTGATATTGGACAAAAGAAGGCTCACATTATGGAAATTCAGTTGAATGGTGGATCTGTTGCTGACAAGGTTGATTGGGCTTACTCCCACTTTGAAAAAGCCGTTGATGTTCACTCTGTCTTTGAAAGTGATGAAAATCTTGACGTTATGGCTGTTACCAAAGGTAAAGGTTATGAAGGTGTCACCACACGTTGGGGAACTAGAAGACTTCCACGCAAGACCCATAAAGGTCTCCGCAAGGTTGCCTGTATTGGTGCATGGCATCCAAGCCGTGTTATGTTCTCTGTCCCACGTGCCGGTCAAAATGGTTACCATCACCGTACTGAAATGAACAAGAAGATCTACATGATGGGTAAGGCTGGTGACAAGAAATCCGGAAGCACTGAAGTTGATTTGACTGAAAAGACAATCAATCCAATGGGTGGATTCCCACGCTATGGTTTGGTTGATGAAGACTTCATTATGATTAAAGGATGCTGCGCTGGTGTTAAGAAACGTGTTTTGACATTAAGAAAGAGTTTGTTCGAACACACCAAAAGATCTGCTTTGGAAAAGGTCAAACTCAAGTTCATCGATACTTCATCCAAACATGGACATGGTCGCTTCCAAACACCTGAAGAAAAGAGAGCATTTATGGGAACTCTTAAGAAAGATCTTACTGCTTAAATTCATAATTCTTCAAGAATAAATTGTCATCTCTTGAGCAATTGGCACACCCTTGATTTAATATGGAAGATTATTTTGAGGAACCTCTTCCACCTAAACTTTCTGCAAAAGTCATAAAAAAAGAGCCTTTGTTTGATATTTCTGGTAATTTCAATGACTTTCAATGTTTAGAAACCAAAAACTGCCAACATAATCACATTCATACAGATAGAAATCAGCAAACATTTTCCCTGTCCACTCTCTCAACAATGCTTCAAAGCTCTGTATCAGCTCAAAGAGTATTTTCCTTGACTCTTCTAAACAAAATAATGTATAGAAATAATGAGAAATATAAAAATCTAATGATATCTTTAAATATTCATATTCAATTATTTTCTTTATTATATTCACAATCTTACAGTTGTGTGGCTTTAGCATTAGAGTGTTTAGATAGATTGAAATTAAGGGACTCATTATCAGACTCTGATAAAGCAAACATAGCACAGACATATCTAACGGAAGATAAGTTGGAGAGATTAGCCGTTTCACTTACAGCTCCTCAGAATGCTCTATTAACAGCTCTGTACCAATCATTGAAATAGTCTGTGATCAATTTTTGACAAATTACAAATATTTAATAAATTGCAACTTGAACAAAAATTTATCAAATTCCTTTCAATTTCTGCCAACATATCCAAATTTGTGCAAATGCTGACAGCTTGCACAATCCACAATGATTCGTGGACAGGAAATATCGACGAACTGTCCAATATAGTTGAGCATTCAAATAAATTGTATATAATAATGGAAATATTTTGAGATTTGAATGAAAAACCTTTTTTAACAAATTCAAAAGAATATTTGAAATTCATTGAATTTAAAAGTGTTACTGCATTACCGTGGAACACTGGACATAATATCATTGGTCTTACAACTGACTGTCTATTTTTAGAAGGATCAGGTTTACCAATCCAACAAATTTGTATATTTCTCTTTGGAACATCTTCATTGAGTGATGAGAGGGTATCAGAAATAATTCTGAAATCCAATCCACTTTCATCTTGGCGGTATACAACTTCATGGACATTGTATTCAGACTTTTTGCAGTCAGCACTTTCAAGGATGGAGAACAGTGTGGAAATTTGGCCTTCTTTCACTTGGCCAAAGAGTGAGACTTCTGCTGCTGTGGTGCCGTCCATTTTTCTGGACCCTTGTCCTAATTTCCCGTCTCAGCATTTCTTTATATTGTTGAGCAGGAAATGATACAGCCAGCTTCAAGGTTAGTCATTGCAGATAATACAGGTGCACGTGTTGCTATGTGTATAGGTATGCTTGGCAAAAATCACGTTGCTTCTGTTGGACGGGTAATATCTGTAACGATCAAAAAAGTCAAGCCTGGTGCCAAAGTGAAACAAGGCGAAGTCCATAAAGCAGTAATTGTAAGGACGAAGAAGGAATTGGGGAGAGATGATGGCCGATGGGTTAAATTTGATGATAATGCAGCAGTTTTGTTGACACCAGATTTTAAACCTATGGGAACAAGAGTTATCGGACCTGTTGCGGCTGAATTAAGGAAACTTAATTGGATGAAAATTGTATCTTTAGCTGAAAAAATTATATAATATTGCTGGTAACTTCATCCCCAAAAGTTGCCCTTAAATAAATCAAATCAATAAAATCATCTGCCCTTGCCATGTCTGATAATTACACTTACCAATGTGGATTCAACAACCAATTCAGCTCTGAAGCTATTAAAGGTGCTTTACCTATTGGCCAAAATACACCTCAAATTTGCCCTTTCAATTTATATCATGAGC
>JALHLL010000262.1 GCA_022844575.1 bacterium | reverse complement strand
TCGCCGGAAGAATTAAATCCGCGTACTACTTCCAAGCCATTTCTTTCGGTTCCTACCGATAAACCCATATTATTTATTATTCGCACATATGTTGCGGCAGGTTTACCGGCGGTATTATCGGTACTGTTCCCCTTGTTAACGGTTGTTACGGGTATGGCAACACCAATTTTGTTGCACGCGCTTATTGATTCATTCGGTAATTCCTCGCTGTCGCTTATTGCTATGTGTATGCTTGCTGCGGCATTGGGCTTGGCGGGTATTGCCGATGGTGTTTTAACGCAGCATGGGTTTTATTATAAACTTATGACGCACGGACGAATTATTAACGGTTTAAATCGTAGGGTTTTTGAGCATTCTTTGGGACTTTCTCGCAAGGAACGACTATTAACACCTACGGGGGATATTGTCAATCACTTAGGCAGCGATACCGAACAAATGGCGGAGGGTTCATTCTTTGTGCCCGATCTTATGTATTGCACAATACTAACGATAAGTGTACTTATTATGTTATGGGTGTATTTGGGAGTGGCGGCTTTTATTGCCTTAGGTGCAATGATACTTATCTCGCCATTTTCGAGAGCTTTGGCAAAACGTTTTACACGATTAGACCACGAATTACTTGGTTTTCGCGATGAGCGTGTAACATTAATGACCCAATTATTACATGGTATAAGGGTACTGAAATACTTTGCGTGGGAAAAAAGCGCGGTTAATGAAGTGGAAAAAGTACGAGCTAAGGAGCTTGAAGCCAGAATGCGTTTGGCTACAACCGATGCTTTATCAAGCGTCGTGTTTATTTGCACTTCATCATTGGTGGCTTTTGTAGGTTTTGGAAGTTATGTACTTATGGGTAATACGCTTACAGCGCCCTTAGTATTTGCATGTTTATCATTATTCATTATGCTGGAATTTCCATTCGGAATGGTGGCGCATATGATTTCGATGATAGCGCAAGCGCGTGTTTCGGCAATTCGTTTGCACAGATTCTTTTCGCGCGAATCGCATGAATATGAAAGGCGAGCTGAAATGCCTTCGGGTACTGCCGTAGGAATTAAAATAGAAAATGCGAAGGTTCAATATAATACTACCATTGCCTTGGCAGAAACGAATATAACAATACATGCCGGCGAGAGTGTGGCTATAGTCGGAGAAGTAGGTGCCGGAAAGTCCACACTCTTGCTTACTTTACTCGGAGATACCGACATGACAAATGGCTCGATAACATATACCGGTGTTCCTTATGGCTATACGGCACGCACGAGTTATGTACCTCAAGAAGCATTTGTTATGAACGGCAGCTTAAGAGATAATATTCTATTCGGTGAGCCGCTTGACGATGTGTTGGCAGGCGAACATGATTTTACGGAAATGTTGGCGGACTGCGCCCTTACCGATGACCTTACTCTTATGTCTGCGGGGCTTGATACCGAAATCGGTGAAAGAGGTGTCAATCTTTCGGGCGGTCAGAAAACACGGTTATGCCTTGCAAGGGCTATCGCAAAACGCCCTGCATTTGTTATACTCGATGATCCATTGGCTGCCGTAGATACGCGCACGGAAACAATTTTGTGCGACCGCTTACTTTTTGGCAGATGGAGTACTATAACGCGTGTGGTTGCAACGCACCGTTTGGCACATTTGACACGATTCGACCGTGTAATTTTTATGGAGCGCGGGGCAATTATTGCCGATGGTACTTTTAATGAGGTATTAAACAATTCGCAGGCATTTGCTGCATTTTATTCGCAGCATATTCATGATGATTTAATTCATGAGCATGAAGCCGCAAAAAAATCCGATAAAGAACCGGAAAATGACGGACGACTTATTGAGGATGAAGACCGTGAATTCGGTGCTGTAGATTCGGGTGTATATTTTGAATATGCACGATTATTGGGCGGTGCAAATTCGCGTACCCGACCATTTATTTTGGGCGGATTATTACTCGGTTGTATAGCAGCTACGGCATTACCTATACTTCAAACCACTTGGTTAGGCGTGTGGACAGACACTATATCCGTACCTGATGCAAATGCACCGTACGGTTTGGATTTTCTTGTATCACCGTTTGCCGCCGTCGGATTATACGGAATTTTAGGTATTCTCGTAATGCTCGGCTGGTTCTGGGAAAAATATTTCTGGATGAAAAGGGGCTTATCGGCAGCTCAGCAATTGCATGATAATACATTAAGAGCAGTAATGCGTGCGCCTCTGCGTTTTTTTGATATTACACCTATGGGTAGAATTCTTAATCGCTTTTCGCGTGATGTAAGCAATACAGAGGAAATGGCAAATAATGTTGAAGAAATTGCACGAAGTGCAACAAGAGCTTTCGGAGCATTAATTGCCATAATAATAATTGCGCCGATTGTCATAATATTTGCCGTACCGGCTTTGATATGGTATTATACGGTACAAAAAGATTATAGACGAAGTGCAAGAGAGGCAAAAAGGATGGAATCCATCGCACGGTCATTTCGATATGCACAATTTAAAGAAATGCTTACAGGATTGGCTGTAATACACGCTTTTAAAAAGGAAAAACGTTTTACCGAACAATTTTACGATATACTTACCAATTACAATAAAATGTTTTGGGGAAGCATAATGCTTAATCGGTGGTTTTCATCGCGTGTTCCGGTTATTGGCGGCATTATAAGTATTACAACTGCTCTGGGTGTAGTATTTGCCGTAAAAAATACAGGAATGTCGGCAGGTATAGCGGGTATTGCATTAACATATTCCTTAAGTTTTTGGCAGTATCTAAATTGGTCTGTGCGCTCATTCAGTGAAGTGGAATCCAAAATGACATCGGCGGAACGTTTGCGCTATTATGGAACATTATATCCCGAACCCGAAATAACGGTATTTCCGATAACCAAAAACTTTATTATCGGAAAAGGAGAAATTGTTTTCAATAATGTAAAGGCACGATATGCAGATAATTTACCTGACGTTTTAAAAGGTATTACATGTACAATACAAGGCGGTGCACGAGTAGGTATAATAGGCAGAACGGGGTCGGGGAAAACTACCGTTTTTCAGACATTATTTCGATTTATAGAACTTTCGGGCGGTAGTATTGAAATTGACGGAATAAATATTGCATCCGTACCATTGGAGCAACTACGTCGTTCAATGGCAATTATCCCGCAAGACCCCACTCTATTTATTGGTACGGTACGAAGCAATCTTGATCGTTTCGGTACAGCAGACGATACTTCCATACGTCGAGCTATAGAACGTGTACATTTATGGGATACTATAGAACGTTTGGGTGGTTTGGATGCCCCCGTAGCGGAAAACGGTTACAATTTCAGTCAGGGGCAAAGGCAATTATTATGTCTTGCGCGCGCAATCTTAACCGATGCACGCATTATAGTAATGGATGAAGCAACTGCAAGCGTGGATGTGAGAACCGACGCGCTTATTCAGCAAACTATACGTGAAGAATTTGCGGGCGTTACCATGCTTATTATTGCGCATCGTCCTTCATCTGTTTCAGATTGCGACCAGATAATAGAATTAAGAGACGGGCAAATAGTTCGGAATGAAATTAAACAAAAACTATCGGCGTAGAACAATAGAGGCGGTTAGAAATAGCCGCCTCTATTATTATAATTTACTTCGTAATAATAATTTGTTTACTCGTTTGCCATAAACCTGTTTGTATCGAAATATAATATGTTCCGTTCGGTAAACGGCTTATATCCATTTCGCCTGCATTTGTGCCGCTTTTAAGTTCACTTTGTGCGGTCTGGAATACTTCACCGCTTACACCTATTATTTGTACTTTGGCGGGTATGGTTTCACCTTTGTTCTGCACAGTATATTGCAATCGTTTGTTGTTTAGTACCGCATTGGTAATTGCTCCCCCTGATGTCAATTCTTTGGTGTTTTTTGATTGTTCCTGCATTCCCATTTTTGAGCCCGACGATACACCCGATGAATAACAACATTGGAAAGTTTTTGTTATGGGACATAGTACCGTTCCGGTAGAATCCAA
>JALHLL010000261.1 GCA_022844575.1 bacterium | reverse complement strand
ACAACGGAGCATATTTCCTCTTATCGTTTCGTAAATTTGAATTCTATCTTACAAAAATAACGGAAAACAGATGACCAAAACGGAATGGCAAAGTATAGCGAAATTGCTTTTGACCTCGCGCCTAATGGATATTATAGAAGAAACCGAACTTGCACCGAAAGGTAAAGTTCTGTATCAATTTTCGGCGAAAGGACATGAACTTGCACAAATAATCCTTTCTCATTATTTAAATCAAGGTAAGGATGCAGCAACAGTTTATTATCGTTCAAGACCTTTTGTGCTTGGTGCCGGAATGACAGTAGAAGAGGGTTTTGCAGGTCCTTTGGCAAAATCCGGTAGCCGTAATGGCGGTAGAGATATTGGTGTTGTTCATAATCTTGTACCGAGGAAAGGTGTTACCGTATTGCCGGCAAGTGGTGATGTCGGGGCTCAATACACTCCGGCTGTGGGTTGGGCACAGGCGATTGTATATAGAGCATCCGTTATGGGTGAGAAAGAATGGGAAGGGGCATGTGCTGTTGCGCTTGGGGGCGATGCTTCATGTGCAACCAATGGTTTCTGGTCTGCCTTAACCATTGCGACAACATCAAACTTTCCGATGATATTTTTTATAGAGGATAATAATTACGGCATTTCCGTGCCCGGACATTTCCAAACCCCGGGGGCAAATATCGCTGCAAATCTTTCAAATTTTGATAATCTGCTTGTATTAGATGGTGACGGCAGCGATCCGGAAAGTGCGGAAACCTTAATTCGTCAAGCCGTGAAACATGTACGCGCACGCACATCACCTGTTCTGTTGCGTCTTACTGTACCAAGGATATGCGGACATTCGGGAGCAGATAATCAATCCTATAAAACTGCTGAAACTTTGGAAGCGGAAAGAGAACGTGATCCGCTAACACGTTTACAATCCTACTTAATTAAAAGAAAAATTTATACACGTTCGGCATGGCAGGAGTTAGAGCAAGAAGTTGAAAGAGAAGTGAGAACCGAACTGGAAAAAGCTTTGGCTCAGTCCGAACCGCCAACTGATACCATTATGAAATATGCTTTCAGCGAAAAGAATGAACCCCAGAATGTTGGTGGAATGGCAGCTGAGAGCGTAAGCGTTGCATCGGGAAATGATAATGAGAATACGGGCAAACGTATGAATTTGATTGCAGGCGTGAATGTAACCTTAGCTCATGAATTGAGCATAAATAATCGTATCGTAGTTTTTGGTGAGGATGTCGGCGTAAAAGGTGGGGTACATGGCGCTACTATCGGTTTACAAAGTGAATTCGGTTTTGATAGGGTTTTTGATACATCTCTTTCGGAGGAAGGTATCATCGGCAGAGCCATTGGTATGGCTTATGCAGGTTTAGTACCTGTACCGGAAATTCAATTCAGAAAATATCTCGATCCGGCAATGGAGCAGATAAATGATTGCGGTACGATTCGTTGGAGAACAAATAATCAATTTGCAGCTCCGATGATTGTACGTATTCCCATTGGTCACAGCAAACGAACGGGTGATCCGTGGCATAGCGTTTCAGGCGAGGCGATTTTTACGCACACTATAGGTTGGTGTGTTGCTATTCCATCTAATGTTGCAGATGCAGCAGGACTTTTAAGAACGGCTTTGCGTGGTAATGATCCGACATTTTTCCTCGAGCACAGAAATATTTTGGATACATCCGTCAGCCGCGGAAATTACCCGAGTTACAGCCATGAAATTCCATTTGGCGTTGCCAATGTAATTCAAGAGGGTAATAGATTAACAGTCGTTACATGGGGTGAGATGGTGTATCGTGTTCTTGAGGCGGCTAAGGAATCGGGAGAAAGTATAGAAATAATTGATTTGAGAACGGTATCACCTTGGGATAAAGAAACTGTGCTTAACTCGGTTCGCAAAACAAATAGATGTATTATTGCTCATGAGGATACAATTACAGGCGGATTCGGTGCTGAAATAGCCGCAACATTAACTCAAGAAGCATTTAATTTTCTCGATGCTCCAATTTGCAG
Organism: bacterium; assembly: GCA_022844575.1. Taxonomy (GTDB): domain Bacteria; phylum Bacteroidota; class Ignavibacteria; order Kapaibacteriales; family UBA961; genus UBA2353. The sequence continues at coordinate 2,004 of JALHLL010000261.1, read as the reverse complement.
AATTGCAACACCTGATATACCCATTCCATATAATTTACGTCAAATGGATGTTGTTGTTCCTACAGTATCACATATTAAATCAAAAATTCAAGAAGTTTTAGGATACTAAAAAGCTCTGTCATATTATAGTATAATGATTAGTGAAAACTTTAGTTTTAAAAAAAGTATCCGAATTACAACAATCACCCGTTTATACGATTGATTATGAACAGCAGCTAAATGCTGAACAATATCAAGCGGTAATGCATAATAAAGGACCTGCATTGGTTATTGCCGGTGCAGGTACGGGTAAAACAAGAATACTTACATACAGAGTAGCTCGTTTGGTAGAGGATGGTGTTCCACCTGAAAAAATAGTTTTACTAACTTTCACGAGAAAATCCGCTACAGAGATGTTACGTCGGGCTTCGCTTTTGCTCGATGGTCGTTGTGATAAGGTTTCGGGCGGTACATTCCATTCGTATGCACATTCGTTGTTAAGAAAATATGGACATTATATTTCATTACAATCCAATTTTTCGATTTTAGATCAGTCTGATGCTGAAGATGCTATTAATCTTATACGCTCGAAATTGCAAATTGATAAAAGCAAAAAACGTTTTCCTTTAAAGCAGACTTTGCTTACCATGTATTCGACTTCCATAAATTGTTGCCAGCCGCTTGAGCAAACAATATCAATTCGGTACCCACAATTTATTGAACAAACGGAAACCATTCGAAGCATACTTCACAACTATGTTCAATTTAAAGAAAACAATAATCTCTTAGATTATGATGATTTATTGGTTTATCTCTTAAAATTGATGGAGAATTCTAAGGAAGCTAATAAAAGAATCCTTGATTCCATAAGTTTTTTGATGGTTGATGAATATCAGGATACGAATAAATTACAACATACATTGGTGCAAGTACTTGCAGGAAAACAACACAATGTTATGGCTGTGGGCGATGATGCACAAAGTATCTATTCATTTCGAGGTGCGGAACCCGAGAATATTTTTGATTTTCCTCAAAAATTTGATTCGACAACGGTAATAACAATACCGAAAAACTATCGCAGCACGAATGAGATATTGGAGTTATCCAATTTTATTCTCTCTAATTCGGTGAAGTCATATAAGAACTTCCTCCATAGTTATGGAAATGGACAAAAACCATTTATAGTCGGTACAAAAGATGAACGCCAACAATCGAAATTTCTGACACAACTTATTTTACAACAGAGGGAAGAGGGCGTAGCTTTAGAAAATATGTGTGTGCTTTTTCGTTCGGGATTTATGTCTTTCGATTTGGAAATAGAATTGACAAAGGCAAATATTCCTTTCAGAAAATTCGGCGGTTTACGTTTCTCCGAAACAGCTCATGTGAAGGATGTTCTTGCAATGATACGGTTACTCTATAATCCTTCGGACATCGTTTCATGGTACAGAATACTCATGTTATTGGATGGGGTCGGGCCACGTACTGCAAGTGATATAGTAGAAAACATACAATCTGCCCAATCACAGCCATTCTGGCTTAATCCGCAATTAAAAGGTGCGCACAGGGGGGTCGAGAATGTACTGAGTTTATGCTCTGTATTAAGAAGAGTTGCCGATGATTCGGTTATTCTTATTGATAAAGTAGCGTTATTGGCAGAATTTTATCGCCCCATACTTAAAAGTAAATATGATGATTTCCCCAAACGATGGAGGGATATAGAAACATTTATTTCGATAGCTTCAGGATATACATCACTTTCAGCTTTCATAGCTGATATGGCATTGGAGCCACCGAATGAGAGCGTATCTGCAGAAGAGGAAGGGAAAGAGACTGAGTTCCTTACACTTTCAACCATTCATTCAGCCAAAGGATTGGAATGGAAAACCGTATTCATTATATGGGCTTTGGATGGCAGATTTCCTTCAACCCGGTCACTTGACACAATTGAAAGTGTCGAAGAGGAAAGAAGATTGTTTTATGTGGCTGTAACGCGAGCTAAGGATGAGTTAGTTATTACATACC
>JALHLL010000260.1 GCA_022844575.1 bacterium | reverse complement strand
CGTGTGCTCTTCCGATCTCGGTGCAAATTACATTGATATTGCCGATGAGTTTTATAAACGATTTAATCAGATGAAAAAGGAATTACCTTCTGATTACAAATTGGATATAGCACTCGATAATACGCAGTTCATAAAACGTTCCATCACCGAAGTTGAAGAAACAATAATAATTGCCTTAATTCTCGTTATTCTTATTATATACCTTTTTTTCCGAGATTGGGCTATTGCATTCCGACCGCTTATTGACATACCCGTATCGCTTATCGGTACATTCTTTATTATGTACATGCTTGGTTACTCCATAAATGTACTTACGCTTTTAGCCATTGTATTGGCAACAGGGCTTGTGGTTGATGACGGTATCGTTGTCACTGAAAATATCTTCAAAAAAGTAGAACAAGGTCTCTCTCCTTTTGAGGCAGCCATTAAGGGTTCCAATGAAATTCTTTTTGCCGTTATTTCAACATCCATTACACTTGCTGCGGTATTTTTACCCGTTATATTTCTTGAAGGTTTTGTCGGTAAACTTTTTAGGGAATTTGGTGTAGTGATTTCATGTGCCGTGCTTATTTCGGCATTTGTTTCACTTACCTTAACACCGATGCTCAATGCCTACCTTATTAAGAAAACGGATAAAAAAAGCAGATTTTATGAAATTACAGAACCGTTTTTTGTAGGGATGACCGAGTATTATCGTAACTCGCTCGAAAATTTCATGAAAAGAAGATGGATGGCAATCGGTATTATCGTTCTTTCCATAATTTCTACTCTCGGATTGGGCTCGCTCTTAAAATCGGAATTAGCACCTTTGGAAGATAGGGGCTGGTTACGGCTTGCCATAACTGCACCGGAAGGTTCATCATATGATTATACGGATAACTTTATGATGAAAATGACCGATTTTATCAATGATTCTATCGCTGAAAAACAAGTACTTTTAACGATTACTGCCCCGGGTTTTACAGGTTCGGGAGCGGTAAATACGGGCATGATACGCCTTAAATTCAAGGATATAAACGATCGTAAAAGATCACAGCAACAAATAGCGGAATATCTTTCTTTGGCAACACAAAAGTTTACTGAAGCAAAAGTATTTGTCAATCAAGAACAAACTATTTCCTCAGGTGGTGGGCCTAAGGGTGGGTTTCCCGTACAGTTTGTTATTCAAGCACCCAGTTTTCAGAAATTGCAAGAAGCATTACCCATATTTTTAGAAGAAGTCGCAAAAAGCAATGTCTTTATGGCAGTTGATGTAAACCTGAAATTTAATAAGCCCGAATTGTTAATAGAACCCAATAGGGAAAAAGCGAATCTTCTCGGTGTTTCGGAATTGGATATTGCTCAAACGCTTCAAATGGCATTCAGTAGTCAACGCTTGGCATATTTCACAATGGATGGTAAGCAATATCAGGTAATAGCACAAGTAAGTCGTGAAAACCGGGATGACCCTTTAGATCTGAAATCACTGTATGTTAAGAATAATAAAGGTGAACTTATTCAATTGGATAATGTGGTAAAAATTGCGGAGAACAGTAGCCCCCCTCAATTATATCATTATAATCGTTATCAGTCGGCAACTATTTCAGCCGGTTTAATCCCCGGCAGAACCATAGGAGACGGCAACAAAGCAATGCGCGAAATAGCGGATAAAGTATTGGACGATTCATTTTCCACCGATGTAACCGGTTCCTCACGCGACTTTGAAGAAAGTTCATCCAATATATTATTTGCATTCTTGCTTGCATTGGTACTTATTTATCTAGTTCTTTCGGCACAGTTCGAAAGTTTTATTGATCCCATTGTAGTTATGTTAACCGTGCCTTTAGCTATGGCGGGGGCAATATTTTCTCTTTGGTATTTTAATAAAACGCTTAATATTTTTAGTGAAATAGGTATTATTATGTTGGTTGGTCTTGTTACGAAAAACGGTATCCTTATCGTAGAATTTGCCAATCAATTAAAGGAACAAGGAAAAACCGTTATTGAAGCCGCTCGTGAAGCAGCCGTATCACGTTTAAGACCCATTTTAATGACAAGTCTTGCAACAGCATTAGGCGCATTGCCGATTGCACTTGCTTTGGGTGCGGGTTCGAAAAGTCGCATGGGTATGGGAATAGTGGTTGTAGGCGGTGTACTTTTTTCTTTAATTCTCACCCTTTATGTTATACCCGCCATTTATACTTATTTGTCAAAAGAACATAAACATGAAATTATATAAATTCATCATTCCGCTTTTATTTTTATTCAGTACCGACATTGTTGCACAGCAAACTCTTACCTTAGAGAATGCCTTGCAAACAGTACTCAAGAATAATTATTCAATTTTGGTCACAAAAAATGAAACCGAGATTAATAAGAACTTGGCTACACCGGGTAATGCCGGAATGTTGCCGGAGATTACGCTTAATGCTTCGGGTTCATGGGCACAAAACAATACAAGACAGAAATTTGCCACCGGCTCCGAAGTAAACAGAAACGGAGCGGTATCTACAGCAGCATCTACGGGTATAGGGCTTAATTGGACTTTGTTTGACGGAATGCGAATGTTTGCTGCTTATGATCGACTGAAAAGTGCAAGTGAAATGAGTGACTTGGCATTAAAAATTGAGATTGAAAATACAATCGAACAAGTTATTACTCTGTACTATTCCTTAGTCAAACAAAAACAGCTTATCGTGTCCATTGAGAATGACTTGCTTTTGTATAGGCAAAGACTCTCCATAGCAGAAACAAAACTTACCATCGGTTCCGGTTCAAAAATTGACTTACTGCAATCGAAAGTAGATATGAATGAAAGAAAATCTTCATTGATTGATCAGAAGAAAATATTTAATGATTTGAAAATTAAATTAAATGAGTTGTTAAACAAAGCACCCGATAGTGATTTTGATGTAGCAAGTTTAATACCCCTTGTCTATAATCCTGTTTATAGTGACCTTAAAAAAACGACTGTACAACAGAACAATCAATTATTATTACAGGAAAGGAATAACTTTTTTTTCCAACATTCGCTCAAAGAAATAGAATCCGAACGATACCCACGTATATCACTTAACACTAACTACAACTTTTCACATACGGAAAACCAAGCAGGTATTGTTCTATTTAATCAGAATCTCGGATTAAATGCAGGACTTACGCTATCATGGACTTTATTCGATGGTTTTACCATACGAGACCGAATAGACAATGCAACAATACAACTTCAAAATTCACAAATGAATTATGATGAAATCAAAGTTCAGGTAGATGCCGAATTACTAAGAACATTTAATGAATTCAATTATCTTAAGGAAAAAGCCACACTTGAGGACGAGAATATTAAGATGGCTAAGGAAAATGTTGATGTAACACTCGAGAGCTTTAAACTCGGAGCCGCCAATACCATTATGTTAAAGGAAGCACAAAAAAGTTATGAAGATGCTCAAATACGATTATTAAATGTTCAGTATGATTTGAAAATTGCCGAAACAAGATTAATGAAGTTGAATGGTGCGCTTGTGCAGTAATATATTATTAAATCAACTCCCCATCATACAATTAAATATTAAATGATAGGAACCCTTCATTTATTTTTAAAAAAGCATAAATAGAACGGCAGAATCCGTTACTACACATTCAATTTCGGTCGATCTCCAAAAGTAGGCATCGAGAATGGTTTTTGTTGCATCATTGCCATAATTTCATCTATTGCTTTTAATAATTGTGGGTCTTCACCTTTTCTATAGTCCTGCGGCGCAATATCAACAATCACATCGGGATCCGTTCCGTAATTTTCAACCTTAAAGCCGACATCCGTAAACCAAAATGAAAACTCCGGCTGTGTTGTCATGCTGCCATCAGCTAAAATGTATTTAGGCGAAATACCGATAACACCACCCCAAGTTCTTTTACCTATTAATAAACCAAGACCCATATTTTTAAACGAATGGCTAAAAATATCGCCATCGGAACCTGCATATTCATTTGTTAATGCTACAAGTTGCCCTGCAATGGAATCTCTCGGATATGGGTCAGGAATTCCCCAACGTTTTACTGTATAAGCAAGGCGTTTTCTGG
>JALHLL010000259.1 GCA_022844575.1 bacterium | reverse complement strand
AAACGTGCCTAAACGTCAACATATTTATTATAAGTTTGGCGCAATGGTACCATATACAGATTTTTTTCGTATTGTCGCCAAAAACGTATCGTGTTCAACTTCTATTGTAATATTCATGCGTATCGTATCAATTACCGTCATATTGGCTTTGTGTCCTTATTTCCTTACAATCGGTTGTGCCTCTCCTAATTCAGACACTAAATCCGAAACAAAGGATAAAAGTTCAATCACAGAACAACCTGTTGATAGCACGTTATTAAGGAATTTACGTAAGGATTCCGTTAAAACCATGACATTTAGCACAGTAATGAATGTTGTCTATAATGACTTCAACCAAACTGCAAATGCGCATGTAAGGGTAGCGGGCAGAGATTCTTTAGCAATGGAAATTACCGCTTTTGGTATTCCGGTAGCTAAGTTGTTTATGAGTAAAGATAAATTTATTTTTCTTGATTTGTTTAACGGGAGAGTTATAGAAGGAAAATCTTCCGCAGCAAATATGGCAAGGGTAACGAATATACCTCTTTCATTCGATGATTTTGTTTGCCTATTACGTTGTGAAGCCCCCTTCCCTGCCGATAAATATTCGAATGAAGGAAAAACTTCATCGGGCAATATTGTTCTTAAGTATGACAGACCGGATAATAACCGTGAGTTTATCGCTTTGGATGAAAAAGATAAGTTGATGAAACAATATCAAAGAAAAGATAATGATGGGACTTTATTAATGAATATCAACTATGCTGAAAATGAAATTCTCGGTTCGGAAAATTTTCCTAAAAAGGTTCAATTAAATGCCCCCTTATCAAAATTTAAATTGTCGGTCGAATCGAAAGATATACAAATAAATACTGCTTTCGTCGAATCTTTTCGATTTAAGATTCCGCAAGGAATTGAAAAACAGATAATGGATTAATTCCGCTCCTTCATCCATGAATATCTCTTCCCTTGTTATACCGTTATGTATTGCGATATTTTTTTTGTTGCCAATAAAAGTTTCGGCAAACTGCCTGCACACGGATGATACTGTTACAACTCTGAGAGAAAAAGCCGTATCTGATTCTGCACAAATTATAAATAATGACTCTTCAGAGATTGCAGTTTCAGTGAAAAGGGGTAAAAGTGGTCTTGAAAATACAATTCACTATACAGCGAAGGATTCGGTTCTCTTTACCCTCTCAAAAAAGAAAGTACGTTTGCGGGGTGAGGCAAAAATGGACTATGAGAAGCAAAAACTTAATGCGGAGATTATTGAGATAAGTTTCGATAGTGCAACAATCCGTGCCAATGGAGCCAAGGACTCGTTAGGAAAAATGTATGGTAATCCTGTGTTTAACGATAATGGTGAACAATTTGCCGGCGAAAAGGTTGCTTTTAATTTCAAAACAAAACAAGGCATAATTGCTTTAGGTGAAACAAAAGTTGGTGAAGGTTTTTATTTCGGGAGCAGAATAAAAAAAGTTGATGAAACAACTCTATTTGTTGAAAACGGATGTTATACTGCTTGCGATGATCCACATCCGCATTATTATTTTGGTTCACCTCATATGAAAGTAATTGCCAATGACCGTGTATTCATTGATCCATTGATTTTATATGTTGAGGATGTTCCTATTTTTCTCCTGCCTATAGGTATATATTTTGAGAATAATCGCGGCAGACGTTCCGGCATTCTAATACCTCAATTACCCCCATCATATCAACAGAATCAAGGATGGATTATTCCCGGAATGGGGTATTATTGGGCAATAAGTGATTATTTCGATAATAAGACTACAATGACAATATTTACGAAGGGTGGTTTGGTACTTAATAATCTATTTAGATATAATGTACGGGATCAGTTAAACGGTAGTGTTAATCTTTCCTATGGACTAAGAAGGGATAATCCCGATGCACCACGAAGAACCGAATGGGGGCTGCGATTAAATCATTCTCATACAATTATACCCGAAGTTTCAAGTGTTTCGGCTAATATCAATGCGACATCAACATCGTTTATAAGGGATTTTTCCAATAATCTTCAAGACCGCTTGAAGCAACAGTTATTCTCCGATGCACAATATTCTTATCGTTTTGAGAATAATTCCAATTTCGGTGCCCAGGTACAAGCTACGCAAAACTTAGTAACAGGCGAAAACTCTGTTTCACCTCAAGTATCATTTAATGTTCCGCAAATATTTCCACTCAAAACCATACTAAAAAAATTCTCGATAGTTGAGTCCGGTAGTTGGGTTAGCGATATAGGTTTTAATTATTCCGTTTCGGCAAATTATAATCGCCGAACAGACAGAGTAATTACAACGATTCCGAATGAGAATAGATCTGATACGAGTATGAAAGTACGCGAAACCTTTTTTAATATATCCCACTCCCCTTCTATAAGTATTTCTCCTAAAGTCGGATATTTTTCCATTACACCTTCCATAAGTTATCAAGAACGCTGGTTTTTTAGAAAAGTGAATCGTGGTTTTAATCCGCAAAATCAATTCTTTGAAGACACTACCTATAGTGCTACACCATTACGAGAGTACCAATATTCATTTAATGTAAATGTTACAACTGCACTTTACGGTATTATGAGACCGGGAATTTTGGGCATTAATGCTTTACGGCACACTTTCCGACCTTCAATTACATTGTCATATCTGCCGAGTTTCGACGAAAATACAACCGGATTTATAGGCAGATACCAGGACACGACTCGCAATGCCGATGGAACAAATAGAATGGTTACATATTCACATTATGCTTTGGATGGGGGGCGCGGCGCATCACGTTCTTCTCAACGACTCAGTTATTCATTAACAAATAGTCTTGAGGCAAAAATAAAACAAGATATTGATACCATACCTGATAAAAATCTTGAACTTGTTCGCTTCGATATCGGCGGTAATTATGATTTTCTTGCAGACTCATTAAAATTTTCCGATATAAATATCAATTTTCGTTCTCCGGCACTTACGTTTGTTAACTTTAATGGTTCGGCTTCATTTACATTGTATGATGAAGTACTTGTAAATAATTCACCACGAAGAATAAATACTTTTCTCGCTTCGAGCCAAGGTACTCCATTACGATTAACAAGTATTTCAGGAAATTTCGGTTTTTCTTTTTCATCAGAAGGATTGAATGTAGCAGGTTTTGGTGTTAATACTGATACGACACAAACAGATTCAACCGATATATCGCTCGGTTCACGCTTTAATGCTCGAAATGAGCAAGAAAAAGAAAATGATTTGTTTGGTGATTCAAGTCCGGGCTTTACTCCTTTTTCAATCCCTTGGAATATTGATATAGGTTTTTCCGCACGTTATGATGAACCTTTCAAAGGAAGAATAACACGAACTTTCACAACGAATCTTTCGGGGTCATTCAGTTTGACAAATACATGGAGAATCAGTTCCAATATCAACTTTGATTTTATCAACAAATCGTTACTTGCACCTCAATTCACAATCAGTAAAAGAGTTCATTGCTGGGCTATAAATTTGCAATGGACCCCGATTGGGGCAAATCAAGGTTATTTCCTGACTTTTTCAAATCAAGCAACCCAACTTCGAGATATGCGATTAGAGTTTCGTGATTTGCCTTCATTTAGATAAAGTTAGGAAGATTGATAGGAGTCACTTTCATTAATGAAACAAATAAGTATCTTTGTAATTGGTAATCATTTGGGGGAGCAAAAGAAAATATGAACCAACATTATGTAGATCGTCTCTTATCTCTTATGAGTATGAATGATGCTCAACAACGATCGGAGAATGCTTGGCTTTTATGGGAAGATCTTATTGCGAGTCAAAAAGTTCCTGTAGTTCAAAAGAATAGAGCATACTTTTTATATTATGGCGATGCAAATAGCGTTCTAATAGCAGGCGACTGGACATTCTGGCAGCCTGCCATTGTTTTGGAGAGGGTGCCTGATACGAAGTTATTCTATGCTATACAAGAATTTCCTACAACTGCTCGACTGCAGTATAAAGTAATAGTGAACGGGAATTGGATGCTTGATCCGGCGAATAGAAGGTCATCTGTTGAGGGATTCGGTTTGAATTCAGAGTTTTGGATGCCTGATTATATTGATGAATCATTCC
>JALHLL010000258.1 GCA_022844575.1 bacterium | reverse complement strand
TCGGCGTAAAAAGATTTATTCTTACAAAATCGCAATACAGTTCCCCGAAAAAACCGGATTCAGAACGATTAAAAGAGAAACTGATTTCGGCGATAAAGCAGTGTAAACGTTCGTTTCTACCTACGATAGTAATTACCGATTCCATCAAAGAAGCGAGCCGCCACATAAACTCACATATTTATATCGCTGATGTAAACGGAGAGAAGTGTGTAAGCGATAAACAAGAAATGTGCATTTGCGTTGGTTCCGAAGGAGGATTTTCCAACGATGAAATACACTTTTTACAAAACGAACACCCTACTACCCTAATTAATTTAGGAAAAACACGCCTTAGAGCCGAAACTGGCGCTATAGCGGCAACAACATTACTCGGAGTCTCTTAAATAAAAAAGACCTGCCGTTGGGCAGGTCTTTTTACTCTTCTTCAAAGTATATTTTCTATTATTTCATAATTCTAAAGGGTACGGATATTTGTCCTGTCATTGTTTGAATAATCGCAAAATATGCTCCATTCATATAATTTTTCGTATCAATATTTACGGAACGCTCTGATTCAATATTCAGCGAAAAGATTTCACGACCGATAACATCGCGTATGCTTACCGATTTAATATTGAATAGATTTCCGAAATGAATAGAACATGATTCCGATGCCGGATTAGGAGAAACGGATACATTCCATTCTTCCGGGCTATCAAATACCGAACTCGGTACAGATACGGTAAGAACAGTCGTATCACTCAATATAGTATCGCATTCACTCATTACTTTTACCCAATATCTTCCTTCATCGCGTTTCAATGCAGCATTAATTTCAAACAATGGTGAATTACTTCCTGCAAGTTCATTACCATCTTTTACCCATGCATATCGTAAAGCACGTGAAGCAAAAGCACCAACAGCAAGACGAGCGAATCCTAATTGTTGTACGCTTAACGTTTTTGGCGGTTGTTGTGTTATCGTAGGCATAGCCGTCGTAGTAATTACGCATATATCCGATGTATCTGAACCGCATGCAGTATTAACAATACATTGATAAGTGTATTGACGACCAGCGGTATCAAATTGCAAAGCAAAAGAATTTGTACGATCGGGTAATAAAACACCATTACGAAGCCATCTATATTCCATATCAATGTTTGTCATCGCATCGGCATTAAGTACGAATAACTCACCTGCGCAAACCTCTCTTGATCTTGGCTGAATAACGAAGTACGGTTTCTGACCAAGTTGTACACGAATATTTCGTGATTGAGCAGTAGCATTGCTACTTAGTGCCTCCACCTGAACAGTATAAACACCCGCAACAGCAGAGTTTGCACTTGCAAATGAAACCTGATTTGTAGTAGCCCCGGTTATACCATTACCGTTAGTTATTTCGGTATTGCCCCTAAACCAACGATAACGTACCTGTAAATTTGTCGGTACTGTAATTACCAACACCCTCATTGAAAAAGGATTTCCTTCACATGCTGTTACCAGTGTATCCGGCAACACCTCGAAAGATATTGCGGATGGTCCTACAGAGACAATTCGAGTGTCCTTTATCTGGCAATTACCCGGTGCGTACACCCTACAGAAATAACTCCCATTATCCGTTGATTTAAAATCTCTTATAACTAAATTAGGTGATTGAGCACCCGAAATGCGCGTACTGTTTTGTACTTCGGTAGTACCCTTAAACCATTGATATCTATGTTTATCGGTTCCCATTACTTCAACTGATAGAGAAAGTGTTTTTCCAAGTTGAACTACCGCATCCTGAGGTTGCTTTAAGATTGTTACTTCAGGTGTTACATATACAACAGCCGTATCCGACCAAATATCGCCGCAAATGGACGAACCTGAAACACGCACTTGATATTTTCCGGTATTTGTCTCTCTTGCATAGAGAATTCGGAAAACATTCGAAGTTGCGCCTGTAAGCGGTTGTCCGTCCTTAAACCATTGAAATCCTGTTGAGGATCCTTCAATACCAACCCTCAATAAAATCGTATCGCCGATACATTTATTCTGCGAAAAAGGCTGAAAAAGTAATTTTGGCGGAATTGAAATAGTAAACTGTTGTGATAAAGCGGATGCCTGAGGATGTTCACTATCAGACACCCTTACTTGATATGTAGAGCCATCATTTTCTGCATGACTAATGAACCAATCGTACAATTGGGCGAAACCGTTTACATTTGAAGCGACAGGCGAAAATGAAGTACCGTTTCTTGTAATTTCAATATGTGCACTAGCCACACCTCTCGAAATCCAACGTATCTGTTTGGTTGAAAAAGCACAAACACCGTCGCCACTTTCCGGCGCAGTGACCTGAATTTGAGGTGTTCGGAAATCTATTGCTGCTAATCCCGTAGAAGTTCTGACAGTACTTATATTTGCCCACACTCCATCTTCATCAGTCCAAAATTTCAAGATTTCACCATCAGATAATTTACGTTCCTCAATACGCCGAATCCCTGAAGCCAAGTTATTCGGAATAAGAGTTGCCCAAGAACCGCTTGTTTGGTCGAGAACCTCATAGAAATCGGCTGCTTTTGTTGTTACCGTAGTACCGGAAAATGTTCTAAAAATTATAGTACCATCATTTTGCACCATTGCTGTAGCAACAGGACTGCCTGAACCGTCCAAATTGGCATAAAAGCATAGAACATTTTTAGCAGTAACGCCGCTTTGATTATCATAGATTCCGGTTGCATGTGTTGAAAGTTGCCCAAATTCAACACAGCGGCTACTTGTAGCAGTATTCAAGGTATCCGGAATACCACCTACAATATCGGATAGAAATACGCGCCACCATATATTATTACCCTCGGCAAACCGTGCATTTCCTGTTGCAACCAGGTTTATCCAAACTGCTTTTGCTGTTTCGCCATTTCCGGTTGTAAAAGTCGAATAATCGGGAGGAATCGCAGTAGATGTGAGTGATTTGCCGGAACTATAATTAAATTCTCCGGTTTCAGAGTAATAATGTAAGTTATTACCCGCACCATTCGTTATTAAGGTCGGACTTTCAACTCCTGAGGTAATAAATCTGTAGGTTGTATTAGGAAAAAGATTGTTGAATCTGACTAAGGCGTATGATGGAACACGTGTAAGATTTGATGTTGATTTGATGACTTGAGGTACTGCTAAATCAGTCATTGTAATAGCAGGATTTATCAAAATCGAAGGTGAATCAGCATTCGTTAAGCCGGCTACTGAAGCCCTTACAATATATGTGCTTGCAGCACTAAAACGAATATTGTTAAAAGTTGATACACCATTTACTAATGCTTTTGTGAGGGTTCCAAGTATAGTACCGGTTCCCGAAACTAAAGATAAAGTAACATTTCCAACATAACTTTGATCAATAGTATTATCCGGCCGGCGTGCTTCGACTGTAAAGGCTTGAAGATTTTTGCCTACGTACCCTTTCGTTTGCAAACCGACAAAAGCACAGTATGTAGCCCCTTGCATTACATTAAAGGGTGAACTTTGCCCGTCGGAAAGAAGTTCTCCCGACGTTCGGCTTGCCTTTACAATGACACCATTTTCAGCAACATTGTATGTAACTCCCGTAACAATAACAGAATTCTGTCCAGCCGGTATAGTACCTGTTAAAGTACCGCCTAATGTACCTGTTCCTGTAACTCGTGAAAGAGCGAATGATGTCGCATTGGGAACATTGGTCGGATTATTCAATGAGTTAACTGATTGAACAGTAATCGAAAAAGCACTTGTTGATGAAGGCGATGACGGATTGATAGTAGATATTCTAAAAGCGGTCGGTGTACCTGAAGCAGATGTACTTGTCACGCTTATATCGTCCAAACGTAAGCGTGGTCTTTGCCCTCCATTATTCGCAGCAGCTGAATAGTATTTCCAACGCAACTGAACTTCCGGTTGATTATTAACGTCAATCGGCAAAGTAGTACTAAGTGCTTGCGTATGTCCGTTTGTTTTACCTGCTGATGTATATTCAATAGGACCCGGTACATCAGCCCATGCTGCACTTGTACTTACTCGATACTGCAAACGGATGGCATATTCTCTCGGTACGGGTACTCCGTCTCCCTGCGTCAAAGTGCCTCCCAACCATGAGACCTGTACATTCGAACGACCACTGCAATTCAAGGAAGATCGGAAGAGCA
>JALHLL010000257.1 GCA_022844575.1 bacterium | reverse complement strand
TCAGGTGCCGGCACCTGCGCCCATAAACGCCCGGTAAAAAATACACACAACAACAGGATTATTTTTTTATACCTCATAATAATTCAACTTTAAAAAAAGACAACTGCCTTCGGGGTATTACATTTTTTGATCGTACAGGCAATTCACCGTTATCTCAATATTTTTTGCAATATTATTTTCCACCAGTTTGGGTACTTCAATTTTATAATCTGCCAGGGCTGCAGAGAAAACGGTACTGCCTGTTATTTTTCCTCCCGTCACTACTATTTTTCCCTTGGTAGTTACTTTATTGGTAACACCATGCATGGTAAGGTCGCCGCTTACTGATACAGGATAGGTGCCATCAGCAGCAAAATTAACTTTGCTTACATCCGTTATTGTTCCTTTAAAAGTTGATTTTGGATACTTCCCGCTCTCCAGGTAGTTCTCATTAAAATGCTCTTCCATCAGGGCTTTTTGAAAATGAAAACTTTTGATCAAAACAGAAAACTGTAATTCGCCTGTCTGCGTATTCAGCACACTCATCACCTGGTTATTATCAGCTTTTATATCCTCCATATTTGTTTTGGAGAAGAAGGAAATGTTGCCGTTTTTGGTATAAATTTTTTGCGCCGTTGCACAATGGCTGACCGTTAGCACTACAAGGGCTGATAAAATGAACGTTTTCATACTGTTGTTTTTAAATGATATGAATTAATTGTTTGGGGCGCCGCTTTCTATCCAGCACCTGATGATATTGATTTCTGAGGGCTGCAAAGGCCCCGCTGCCGGCATTGATTTTTCCACCACCGCCCTTGCATTGACCCTGTCTTTTGCGCCGCTTATTTGTGCATGATTCTGAAGTATCAATCCACCTGAAGCGGTTGCATCATGACAACCGGAACTGGCACATTTTGCACTGATCAATGGCAGCACATTGGCAGCAAATTTTGCATTCACCGTGGCGCAATCAACCGGGGTGTTACTGCCAGGATACAGCAGTTCTTCCTTATCATAGTAACAGCCTTGTGTACACGCCCCCATTATAAAAACCAAAATAAGTATCCTTGCCTGTTTTATTTTTAGCATACAATTGATTGTTAGTTGTTAGGTGCCCCTGCCGCTATCCATTTGCTGATAATGGCAATTTTACAATCACTCAGTTTGGCACTGTTTTTTGGCATCGGGTACGAACCCGTATGCAAAATGGCTGGTAATAAAGCATTGGCATTCACCATTGCGTTTACATCATCATACGTATCAAGCGGGATAAACCCTCCGGAAGCAGCACTGCCACCATGGCAACCAAGGCAATGTGTTTGCAAAATTGGCCTCACATTGGCACTATATGCAAAACTGCTGCTGTCGCAAACCGGCGCACAGCCTGTTGTATTTTGTGCCCCTTCATTTATCCATTGTGCTATGGTACTTATTTGTGCCGCTGATAACGGATCATTTGGCTGTTGTGGCATCCGGTCATCACCATCTTCGTTCAGCACTTCATACATTTTGCTGCTGGCAGCGTTGCCCGCATCAATTCCTCTTGCCATAATATTGTTATACGAATCAAGTATATAACCGTCGGATGCTGTAGCCGCATCATGGCAACCGCTTTTAGCACAATAGCTTTGAAAGATGGGCAAAACTTCTGTTTCAAAGCAAATGTCCTCCTCACCCGGCGGCCCTGGGAGTACTGGTATTTCATGTTTGCAGGAAAGCATCATTGCGATGATGCAAATACCGGCAACGATTATCAGCTTGGTTGTTTTCATCCTTTCTTTGATTATTCTGCTGTATAGCATCTTATTAAATACAAGTCGCCCAGGATACCCAGGTCTGCATCGCCCTCTCCCAAGCCTGTGCAAATGCCTTTCAATTTAATTTCAGCTCCTGCTTTTATCACTGCATCCTTTTGTTCCAGGGTGCAGTTTACAGCGGCATCGCTATTGTTGGTTTGTAAGGCCACTATAACTTGTTGCTGCTGGTTAAAGGAGGTACTTTTTATCACCCCTTTTACTTCCACCACTTTATCTATATACTTTACATTGGCAGCAGCGGAGTCAGTTATAAAGGCCTGGTACAATTCTGCTGCATTTACCTGCAGGCCTTTTGCAGACGACACATCTTTGTGAGGTTTGTTCCACAAAAAATACCCCGCAACCACGCCTGCCAGCACCAGGATGGTAATGATAAATCCAATTTTTTTTGCTTTGCTGGCCATAGATTTTAATGTGGGGTTAAAGATATACCCGCCCCTGCCGCTACAGGCGTAAAACCTGCCCAACAGGGATAAAAGCCTACTGAACGGGAAATAAAATGGCTTAATTGCCGGTGCTGATGTAGTTCTCTACCGGAATACGGTTGCTGATACTCTTAGCCAGCGTCATTTCATCGGCATATTCCAGCTCTCCGCCAAAAGCGATGCCACGGGCAATGGTGGTGATCTTTACCGGTAACCCTTTCAGTTTCTTATTAATATAGTATACGGTGGTATCGCCCTGTACGTTGGCATTAAGTGCAAAAATAATTTCTGAGATATTTTCTTCTTTAACCCTTGCAACCAGCGATTCGATAGTGAGCTGATCGGGGCCCACGCCATCTAATGGTGAAATGATGCCACCCAGTACATGGTACAGGCCGTTGAATTGCTGGGTGCTTTCAATGGCGATCACATCCCGGATGTTTTCCACCACGCATACCAGCTCCTGCTTGCGGCCCCGGTTACTGCAAATATTACATACAGGCGTGTCGGAAATATTATGACAACGGTTACAAAATTGCAGGCTCTCCCTCATGTGTGCAATAGCGCCACTAAATTGCTTCACACTGGCTTCATCCTGCTTTATTAAATGCAGCACCAGGCGCAGGGCAGTTTTTTTACCAATACCGGGAAGTTTGGCAAATTCATTCACTGCATTTTCTAAAAGAGAGGAAGAAAAAATCATGTGGCAAAGATAGCTTTGGGAGAGATATGTTTGCACAGAAGAAAAGGGCATCTGCTTACTGATTTTTTGTAAATTGCAGATAACAAAATTTGTAGCAATGGCTAATCCGGATACAATAAAGCAAATTCATCAATTGGTGGATAAGGCAGATCAAAGCCAATTAGATGCAGTACTTGAGCTGCTCCAACCATCTTCCTCCCGGTTTTCAATTGAAGAAATTAACTCTTTTTACCTCCGCCTGAAAAAATTTGATGATGATGGAGGTAAGGGCTTTTCGGTGAATGAATCCCACGAACTTATCCGTAGCAAACACAAAAGACATGGTTCATAAAATCATCATTTCAATTTTAGCCCATGATGATTAATATGACGCTTATGAATGGTATGAGAAAGCCAGCAAAGGGCTGGGTGAAGAATTTTTGACCGAATTAGAAATAGCCTATGAAAAAATTGCCTTGCAACCAAAATTGTTCGGTTTTATCGATGACAGACAAATATTAAGAGATTACCTGTTGCCTCGTTTTCCATTTGTAATTGTGTACAGAATTAAAGATGACACCGTTGAGGTCATTACCGTGCACCATACAAAAAAACATACCAGCAAAAAGTATGGCAAAGGCAAATAATATTAAATGATCCTGAAAACATTCCTTTGTACTTTCAGCCTCCATTATGCACCGCTATTTCATTCTCAATAAACCTGCTGGTATTGTGTCTCAATTTATAAGCACGCACGCTGTTGGTTTGTTAGGTGACCTGGATTTTACATTTCCGGAAGGCACCCATGCTATTGGAAGACTGGATATGGACTCGGAAGGTTTATTGCTTTTAACCACGGATAAAAGAGTAACCCGGTTGCTATTTCTTGCAAGTAAACCGCATTTACGTACCTACCTGGTGATGGTGCAAAATGAAATAAAGCCTGCAACACTTCAACAACTTAAAGAAGGAATACCAATCAAAATCAAAAATGCGGAAACGTATATTGCCAAACCAACTGCGATCGAAATAGTCAGCGATGCAGCTGCACTGTATCCCTATGCCACAGACAAAAGAGAAATGTATCCGCATACCTGGTTATTAATTACTTTAACGGAAGGCAAATTCAGGCAGGTAAGAAAGATGGTGTTGGCTGCAAGGCACCGTTGTTGGCGGCTTATTCGTTTATCTATCAGCAATGTTACATTGGGTGATTTAAAACCGGGAGAAGTGAGGGAAGTGGATGAGGAGCGTTTT
>JALHLL010000256.1 GCA_022844575.1 bacterium | reverse complement strand
ATCAAGCAAACAGAAGATAACTTACTTGCTCATGAGATAGAGGGTGTAATAAATGGTGCAAGCATAATCAATAATTTTATGAATAAGAGAATTAAATATCGAAATTCAGGTGCCATAAGCGAGATTCATATACTTGAGTACTATGCTCTGGTCTTTAACAATTATGCTGATTATGATAAATTTAAAACCGAATATGATAACTTTATAACAGAATTTTACAACATGGTAGTTTTTGTTGGGAACTTAAAGAGAAAGTTAGATAGCGTCAAAAGTAACTACGAAAATTCAAGTTCAATAGTCAATTTCAATGGGCAGATAATTTATTTATTTCTCATAGAATTTTACAATAGTATAAATGAGTACGACACTAACACAATAACTGATATTAAATTGCGGGATAGGGTAAATTCATTGAAAACTGTAATAACTGAAAATTTTGGACTTTATGCGGAATATAATTCAAATTAATTTCTTTCTCTTAAATTTTGTAGAAGAATAAGGTGATCTTATACGTTCCATGCCAATCCTTACAGAATTGTGTCAGGATGACAATGAAAACGAACCTTTCTCCTTTCGGCATCACCTCTGATAGAAATTAAGATGTTACAACGAATGTCATAGATAAATATCTACACTATTATGGTCGCGTTGGGTATGTATGGGCTAACAAACCCCCTGCGCACGAAAAGTACCGTAACAATACGGTACTAAAAAATAGAGCAGTGTAAAAAAAATATGTGGCAGTGAAAAGTGGTGGACCCTACTGGATTAAATGAAACACCGTTAACCCAATATAAATATATACTTTATTGATGTTTACTGTGTGTAAAGGTGAGTAAGTGTATGAAAAAATCGCTGATTCCGTACATCATTCCTGACGCATTCCTGACGTGCGGATATACTGTTTCAGGTCGTCTAATGTAGATGTTCTATGGTATTTTGTTCTGACAGCAAATGAATGACCGGCAAGCATATTTGCTATATGCGGCGGTATTCCGAGCTCAACTTCCCACCACCACTTTGCTAAACGGCGCAATGAGTGCATTGTATAGTTATTATCCATTTTCAAATCACGAATGCAATTACGCCATTTTAACGATGGTGTTTGATAATAGCTCCACGACCATAACCGCCCATCAGATTGTGCATTTTTTACACACTCCACTATTAACTCCTCCATACCCGGAATAATTTCGGTCGGAAACCATCGTATTTTTTTTTCATTATGTCTTTGTCTTTTTCCGTCAATACTGAAACCTCCTGCCTGTATATCCTCAACCTTCATCTTTATTGCTTCGCCAACTCGCATACCTGACATCGCTAATAATCTCCAAAATCGGATATTCTCGTCTCTTTCATGATTAAACCGATTATAATATGCACCCTTCTTGTAATATTCAATTATGGAATAAAACTCCTCCCATGTAGGAAAAACTATCTCGTTTTGCGGTACATGTGGTAATGGAACAGCCGCCATCGGGTTAATTGTACAGTATCCCGCTTTTATACACCAATCGAAAAAAGCATGCAATCGTTTATAATGTTTTTTCATTGTTGCTTCGCTATAGTTCTTGTTATTTGCGATGCTAACAATCATAGTGCGAATTTCTGTTGTTTGTTCGATAGAAAAGTTCTCAACAAAATACACTCGAAAATGGCTAACGAGATGCCTTAGAGTAACTTCCGATACCGAATTCATATGTTTACGTATTCTAATATATTCAGATGCTAATTCGACAATATTCTTATTATTTTGACTCTCGTATTTTGGTGTTACTATTTGTTCAGGATGTTTTTTCGATAATTTATAATCTTCCACCCGTTCTTCGAGTTTGAACATCGCCTGCCTTAATGCTTTAGCACTTGATTTCGGGTCTGTTTTATCTGCGCGGATACCTGTAGAGCGGGCAATATCGTGTACAACCGTATGATAATGAGTATCACGTATTTTTATATAGGCATAATCATAATCCGGGTGTAATATCCTACCGTTTTCCTCTTTCGCTCGGCGTGGCATAATTATACTCCTACACTACTCCACGTACACAATGAGTAACTACACCGATAACATTAAACTCATGGCGTTGTACCCACATCGGTTCATGTTTTGAATTATCGGATTTAAGTAAATAGCCCTCATCGGTCACAATTATTCTTTTTAACACTTTACCTTCTTTTACTTCGATTAGGGAAATCTTTTCCTCGTGAATTTCCTGTGTTTTATAAATGGTTACTGTATCCCCTGCATTGAGGAGTGGCTCCATGCTATCACCTTTTACGGTGTAAAAGGAAACATAATCACGGCGGGAAGAAAAAAGTTGGTTAAAGGGTTGTTTGAGCACGGGCTTCATGGTATAGATAATATTGAGTAATTCGTCCGGGGTTGTTGTATCAATTCTGCGGATATTCATACAATTACTTCTTAAAGATTGCTTATCATGAGTAATTTCATAATGGATATTATAGGCATCGTTTACGGCTTTTTTTCGAGTATCGTCGTCCGCTTTTTCCTCCAATTTTTCTATTTGCCTCTCAAGCATGGAATTATTAAGCATTGTTCTAGATTGCCGATACAATTCTACAAGCTGAGTATAAATAGTGTGCTGGGTCATGGGGTGATGTGTGTGTGGGTAAAATGGGAACTTACTTTAAGGTCTTAGCCCAGCCGCATGTAAAACCTATCAAATATTCTTTACTGATTGAAAGGCTAATATCATAAACGTATTCATTATCATTTACATAGTGATGTTTAATCCAGCGGGTGTTTACCTCGTCCTTGTTAATCTTATCCTCATCTTGATTCCTAATTCGTTTAAACTCAGTTAACACTTCTTCATTTGGTATAGTGTGAAGATACTTTCTTGTTTCAATTATGGGACTACCATACCTCTCAATAATCATTTTATAGAGTGAAAAATATGGATGAAAAGAATTAGATATGTACTGTTCTAAATTGTCACCACGATAAGGTATAGATAAAGAAAACCGCGATGAATGACTTGTTACTTTTCGTTTACCGTCAGTCCGAAAATTGTTCCACCCTAATGCGATTGAGTCAATTTCAATACTGTCAAATAGAATTGCTTTTTCTATAGTAATAGTTGTACCGGCGCTGTTGCCCCGCTTATACGGCTTCCCAACACTCATTTTCACCCCTATTTTTTTTAATGAGTCTATGATCTCATTCTTCTCGAAATACTTCCATCTCTTAACAAGCGAATCTATAATAAGTACTCCGTCTTTAGCATGAAAACACCCCGAAAAACAGGATGTATGAATCCCGATAAATACAATAATGAAAACAATATATTTCACGGTTTTTTCCTTTTCTTTTTCTTAGCAGTTGTATCGGCAGGTAAGCCCGTTTTTGCTTTGGTATCTTTACTATCCTGTACGGTCGCTTTTGGGGCGCATACACCACAAGAGCCGCCGAGTTTGGAGCAATGTTTGCAATAACGGCAATTTTTACATGCCGTGCAGGAAGCAGTACCGGAGCATGTGCCTGATTGTACAGGTACAACAAACAATAGGCATAGTACCGATACCAGAAGAATAAGTTTTGTTCTCATATCACACCTGAGAATAAAGAATAAAAATTACTATGGAACTATAAATCCTGTAAACTCTACCTTCATATCGGGCAGGAAATGAGACGTTGCCCAACAGCCCGAACCGACTTTCATTTTAGGTAGTAAATAGAAAATATACAGCCGTTTATACTCGGTTCTTGTTTCGCGGATTTTATTTCCGATTGCTTCTATCTGCTCTTCGGATATTTCAGAATCCAACTGAACATTCACGTTACATTTGCTAACGGTTTCGTTTTTCTCTTCGGAAATAATCTTGAATTTTGGGAGCGGAACTACTTTCTCCTGAATACTAGGTTCATTAACAGGTTCTTCATTTGCTATTCTTGGTGTACTGCTTCCTGTCGGAGTAGGTTCATTCAAAGTTGGCATATCAGCATTAGAGTTGTTCTCGTTGAGATAGTCAATATACCTAATTCCATAATAAAGAAGTAGAAAAACAAGTGCAATCGGACCAATAGTTATTACTTTAACTTTTTTAGCTTTTTGCTCATCCATCACAACACCTATGATTTTTTATGAATTATTGCCGTTGCCGCCACTTTTTCCGACGGCTGAACGGGTTTATTAAGTTCGTATATAGTTTCAATTTCTTCCGCATCCGGCTCGGCTACTTTCCGTACAGGTACTTCATGTAGGTTATAGTCCGCCTTAGCTGCTGCATACACTGAAATAT
>JALHLL010000255.1 GCA_022844575.1 bacterium | reverse complement strand
CTTCAATACCGTTCTTCTTAATTATTATCGCACGGGTGAGGATTCAATGGGATGGCATGCTGACAATGAAGCAGAATTAGGGAAAAATCCTTGTATTGCTTCCGTAACATTCGGTACTGAACGGCGTTTCATTTTACGATTAAACACCAATCACTCGCAAAAACACATCATCAACCTTGCCGACGGTTCATTATTAATAATGAAAGGTGAACTTCAGCATATAACAAAGCATTGTTTACCAAAACAGAAGAAAATCATAGGTGAAAGAATCAATCTGACATTCAGACTCGTAAAATAAAAAACGAGTACCATAATAAATGATACTCGTTTTTTTTGCATCAGGAAAATCTTGTTTCAGATACCCAATTCCATATTCAAACGTGTAACAAAATCCTTAACTGCCTCATCCCTTACCGTATTCTCTTTTATGCGATACATTATTTCCGTATTAATTCTTACTCTATGTTTGTTAAAATACTTATTCACACCAACCGATATATTCGTTTCCTTTATAGGTCTTTTGGATAAGACCGTCATGTTTGTAAACAAAGTATCATTATTAATACCCTCATCCGGTGTTACAACAGCATATCTACTTACAAATTCCCACATGGAAGGCAAACAATAACTTGCTTGTGCCAGAAAACCATTGCCCACAAATACAAAACGATTCTCTTCACCCTTTTTGGTTGTTACGGGGTTATTTACGGCTTCGCGAATTGCATATTCGCCATATAAGGCAAGTCCGCTATACTTAAAAAGAAAATCGGTAAGTATAGTGCTTGTTGAAACGGGGGACCATAGTACCGGACCAAGTTGTCCCATTGTTCTTTTTGTTCTGCTATTAACGGAATATGTTCCGCCAATGGAAAGTTTCGGACTATTTTCACGGAGAACATCGCCTTCAAAATAATCACCTCCACCTGTAAATGCACCAAGAGGTAAAATCTCTGCACGTCCTGTATAACAAAAACCCCCTGCCTCAAAATCTTTAGTTGAGGGTGTGTTTCTACCGTCACCATTACTGAGTGCTGCTCTCACATTGATACCGATACCCTCAATCTCATTACGGTACCAACCGAAAAATCCGAAATCCCTATCGATATTAAATGTATTATTTACTATTGAGCGTTCGGCATACTGCATCTCGGAAGAAGAAATAACCCGCTGTCTATTACCGGGGAGTTTCGTTTGCCCAAAGCCAATCTGCCAATTATCGTCGAAGTTCCAATAGATAACGGCATCACGAACAACATTGGGAAATTGAGTATCGGCATAGTCCATATCACCGCGCGAAAAGGAGAGTTGGATATTGTAGGTAAGACGCGGGTCTGTAAGAAAACCGCCAAATCTCAGACGTAAGCGTCTTATTGCCCAATTTTCGCGTGTAGTACTAAGGTCTTTATCGGAAACAGTCTCCAATTGAGCAAGACTTTGCATGCGGAAGCGCATAATAACTTGCATGGTACTGTCTTTATCCGTAAATACAATACCGCGTTTATTAACCCCAAGCCGACCGTCAATATATGGTTCAGTTTGCGAATATGCCGACACAATAGTAACTAAACACACTACACCCACGATCATTAAAAATTGTTTCATTGTACCCCACACGAAACATTATATGAATAAAAAGCGGTATTAGCACCGCGACTATACTATGATGTCTGCAAAATTACGGACATTTACATCTCCTTATCCTTTATTAACAATGCTGCTCTGCAAAAAAGTCAGAACCATATGCTCAACTTTTTGACAAACAATAAATGACCGTTTCGTCGTTTTTAACGATTTTTGTTTCTATACTTTGTTATTCATCATACCCTTTACATAATTCAATGATCTCAAACACATCAGTGATTTCAAACACATCAGTCATCCCACCGACGGCAAAAAAAGTAAACCATACGACTCATATCCACGATATAATATTACAAGATGATTACTTTTGGCTCCGAGAGAAAGAGAATCCCGATGTAATGACTCATCTCCATGCCGAAAACGCATATACTCAATCGTTAATGGCTCACACGGAGCAGATACAACAAGATTTATACAAGGAAATGCGGGCAAGAATAAAGGAAAAAGATAAAACTTTTCCTGATAAAATGGGTGATTATTATTACTATTCTCGTACGGAAGAAGGACAACAATATTCAGTCTATTGCCGTACCTACAAATCAATCGAAGCATCGGAGGAAATCATTCTGGATGCTAATGTACTTGCCGCACAACATGATTATTTTGCTCTCGGTACTTTAAAAGTAAGCCCTTGCCAAAAATATTTGGCATACTCTTATGATACCGATGGCTCAGAACATTTCCGCATCTCCATAAAAAATATGGAAACCGGAGATGTTTTTGAACATAATCTTTGTAATACACACGGAACAACAGAATGGTTGTCAGATAGTAGCGGATTTATCTACACTCAATTAGATAATAGATTCAGGCCACATAAAGTGTTTCTACATAATCTGACTGAATCGCAAGAGCAAGATTCAATGATTTTCCATGAACCCGATGATGCCTTTTGGATTGATGTTGCAAAATCGAAAGACGGCAAGTATATACTTATCCATACCGGAAGTTCTTCTACAACGGAAGTATGGTATCATTCGGCTGATGCACCCCTAAACAATCTTCGGTGCATAGAATCTCGCAGACATGAACATGAATATTATGTAGAAATGATAGAAAACTCCGTCTATATTCTCACAAACGATAATGCAAAGAATTTTCGTTTAATGAAAACGGATACGAGTAATACTGAAATTTCCACATGGCAAGAAGTTATAGAACATAATACCGAAAAACGGCTATTATGGATAGAACTATTTAATTCGCATCTTGTACTTTGTTATCGAAAAAACGGTTTGCAACAACTATTTATAACCGACTATACATTTAATAACGGTTATGAGGTGCAGATGCCCGAACAAACTTATTCAATAAGTGCGGCACGTAATTTTGAAACGAATGCTGATTTTTTCCGCTTTAATTACACTTCGCCTGTAACACCGCAATCGGTTATTGATGTCAATTTTAATACAAGCAATTTAACAATACAAAAGACACAAGAAGTATTCGATTATAATGCCGACGATTTTACTGTTGAATCTCGAGCTGTAAAAGCTAAAGATGGAACGGAGATTTCCCTTACAGTTCTGTATAAAAAGAATTTTGTGCAGAACGGCAATAGCCCATGCTTACTATACGGTTACGGTTCTTATGGGGTAAGTATGCCCGATCGCTTTTCATCAAGTTTATTATCATTATTAAACAGAGGTTTTTGTTATGCCCTTGCGCATATACGCGGTGGTGGTGAAAACGGAGAATTATGGCATGATAATGGAAAAATGCTTCATAAAATAAATACCTTTACCGATTTTATTTCATGTGCCGAGTATTTGATTGATAATTCATTTACTACACCGAGCAAATTAATAATCGAAGGCGGGAGTGCCGGTGGTTTATTGATGGGAGCCGTAACAAATATGCGTCCCGATTTGTTTAAAGCGGTACTTGCACATGTACCCTTTGTTGATGTTGTGAATACAATGCTTGATCCTACTCTACCTCTTACCGTAACGGAATATGAAGAATGGGGTAATCCGAATGATAAAGCGTATTTTGAATACATGATGTCGTATTCACCCTATAATAATGTTGAAGAAAAAAAATATCCGAATATTCTTGCAATCGCCGGATTAACTGACCCTCGAGTCTCCTATTGGGAACCCACAAAATGGGTTGCCTTGTTACGGGAGAAAAAAACGGTCAACAATATCGTTATGCTAAAAATCAATATGGATTCGGGACATTTCGGCACCACAGGACGCTTTAATTACCTTAAAGAAATAGCATTCGATTATTCGTATATGTTGTGGATGACAGAATCGGACGTTTAATCCTTTCATTCGTTGATCAAAAAACGGGATAGTGTACAATAATACACCGTCCCGTTTTCATTTTAGTCCGTTTCTATACAACAAGAAGAGATGCCTCTCTACGGAATACAGAGAGTTCATCCTATAACCTGCCGTTAATTTATTAAGTTTGGATACTTTTTGCAGCAAATTTTTTCCTTGAAACCATTATAATGATTCGTTTTTTCCGAAACTTTACGGGCTTGATACTTTCATCTATCGTATTTATCGTTTGTTTTGTTCTTTTTGCTCTTCACACAGCCACAAAGTCCGATGTTCAGCCGGGTGATGAACATGAAACACCTTTAGTAAATGACAGTATAAAGATATACAGAAACAAATTTTCCGTACCGCATATAATAGCCCG
>JALHLL010000254.1 GCA_022844575.1 bacterium | reverse complement strand
GAATTGAAAAATAATAACCCTATTGTTTTTCTGTGCCCTATATCATCATCGGTATAAGGTCGTTTTTTATAAATGAGAGCTTTATCAATGAGAGAATGTACATTCTCTACATCGCTTATAGAAAAAAAACGTTTCATTTTCAATTAATTAATTTCGATGATAGAAAAAGAGTATAATGTAAGACATGAAAATACTTATCATTATCCTTCATTGCATTTTTTTCCGTTCCGAATAATGTAAAGCCCATTTTTTCATATAATGTAATTGCAGGTATTAAGGTTGAAACAACTCCCAAATTTATTTGCTCAATGTGTGGAAATGTACGTGCATTTTCCACAAGTTTTTCCACCAAACGGCTTCCTATATTCTGTTTTCTATATTCGGGTTGTACATACATGCCCCACAAAATACCTACATGTTTATTTTTTCTGAACCGTTCATGGGCAAATCCTGCCATGCCGATTAACTTATCATCATCAAATGCCCCTATAATAAAATTATCGGGACTCGATTTTTGCCTCTGTTCATAAACTTCGGCAGTCCAGCCCACTTCTTCTTCAAATGAGGAAGCAAATGCATCGGGTGTATTAAGGAGTGAATCAAGGCGAAGCGTTCTTAATTTTTCCGCTTCATCATATCGTATTTTTCTGATAGTGATCATTTTTTTCAAAATCCCGACGGTTTGAAAAGAAGTCCTGATGTTTCGGGCATGCCGAATAATAAATTCATATTCTGAATGGCTTGACCCGAAGCACCTTTTACTAAATTATCAATAATACTTACAATCAGTAATGAGCCATTATGATATTGCAAACCGATAATACATTTATTGGTATTGGTTACCATTTTTAAATCCGGTAATCCCGTTTCCACAATATGAACAAAAGGATGGTTTTGGTAATACTCGCGGAATAAAGTATATAGAGCGTTTTCCGAAAGAGACATTTTCATTACAATGGAAGTATGAATACCCCGTGTAAAATTCCCGCGTACAGGTATAAAAAGTAATTCGGGTATATCATTATGTTGCAAATACCGGAGTGAAGCCGATATTTCTCGGCAATGCTGATGTGTAAATGGTTTATATACTTGTACATTATTGGAACGCCACGAATAATGTGATGTTGTCGATAATGATTGTCCCGCACCGGTTGAACCTGTAATTCCCGTAATATGTATATCGGATTGTAAAAAATTATCGTTTGCTAAAGGTAATAAAGCTAATTGTATGGCAGTAGCAAAACAACCCGGATTTGCAATATGTTTCTGATGTTTTATGATTTCCGATTTATGTAATTCCGGTAATCCGTAGATGAAGTCCGAATTATCGGCATATCTGAAATCTTGGCTCAAATCAATAATATGTACATGTTCGGGCACAGTATTTAGTTCAAGAAATTTTATTGCTTCACCATGGCCTACGCATAAAAATAGTACATCGCAATCGAAAGAGTATTCGGATGAAAATACAAGGTCGGTTTCGCCGAATAAATCCTTATGTACGGAGTGTATCGGCTTTCCGCCATTACTCGTGCTATGTACGGATACTATTTCAGCAAATGGATGCCGTATAACAATTCTTAATAATTCGCCGGCAGTATATCCGGCATCCACCTATAATTCCGACCCGAATTTTATCCGACATTTTCTGTACCGTTTACCGTAAAGTACATCATTGCCTGATTGGAGGCGATTTTTGCAAAGCCGCGTACATCCTCGCCGCTCCATGCGGAATTAAGTTCACCGTATTTACCGAATTTTGAATTCATTAAATCATGCGATGATTCTATACCCAAAACATGGAAGCGATATTGTGCCAACTGTAGGGTTACCGTTCCGGTGACAGTCTCTTGAGTATGAAGTAAAAATTCTTCAATATCTCGCATTACCGGCTCTAAAAACTGCCCTTCATGTAATAAAGTGCCGTATTGGCTTGCCAACATATCTTTTGTCGCTATTTGTTGTTTTGTAAGGGTATGTTTTTCTAAGGCATGATGTGCCTTAATAATAATAATAGGTGCAGCGGCTTCAAAGCCGACCCTTCCTTTTAATCCTATTATCGTATCGCCTACATGTATATCACGACCTATGCCGAAGGGTTGTGCAATTTCGGCAACTTTTTTTATAGCATCAACCGGATTGGCAAAATCTTCATTATTAACGCTTGTTAGTTCACCATGAACAAACCCTAACTTTAACATTTCGGGTTCGGTTTTCGTTACCGGAGTAGGAAAAGCACTTTCCGGCAAATAACCATCGGAAGTGAGAGTTTCTTTACCGCCTATTGTTGTACCCCATAAACCTTTATTGATGGAATATTGAGCTTTTTCCCAATTTTGCTCATATCCGCGTGAACTTAGATAAGCTATTTCATCCTCACGTGAAAGTTTTTCATCGCGTATAGGAGTTATAATGGGTACACCCGGTAATAGTATATTAAACATAACGTCAAAACGTACCTGATCATTACCTGCTCCCGTAGAGCCATGCGCAACATATTGTGCATTTACTGAACGTGCATACCGCGCTATGGACATTGCCTGAAACACCCGCTCGGCACTTACGGATAATGGATATGTATTGTTACGCAAAATATTACCGAAAATCAGGTATCGTAAGCACCGATGATAAAAATTGGTGGTTTCATCGAGCGTAATATGTTTACGAGAACCGAGCTTGATGGCTTTTATCTCTATTTCTTTTAATTCTTCAACGGAAAATCCGCCGGTATTCACAATTACCGTATGAACGGCATAGTTCTTCTCATCGGAAAATTGTTTTACACAATAGGAAGTATCCAAGCCGCCGCTATATGCCAATACGACAATCGGTTTTGTTTCCGTATGTCGCGGATTGTTCGGATCGAATAACATTCCTGTACACAGACACATTTTTCTTTCCGTTCTTTTCAGAATATCATAGTTCGGGCAACTTTGGCACCCTTTCCAAAACTCATCGTCCGTTGTCAATTCGGAAAATGGCACGGGGTAATATCCTAATTCCGTATTCATTTTCATAACGGCATGGCTTGTAGTTATACCAAAGAGTTTTGCATCGGGATATTTCTCTCTCGAAAGCTCAAATGCCTTTTCCTTAATTTTCTTTGCCAACCCGGCACGACGGAATTCCGGTGCTACAATCAAACCGGAATTAGCGACATACTGCTTATTGCTCCATGATTCTATATAGCAGAATCCGGCAAAACGCTCATTCCCCGTATCACTATCACGACATACGGCAATGACGGATTTTCCTTCACGCATTTTCATAATAATGTATTCGGGTTGACGTTTTGCAATTCCGGTTCCTCTTGCTTGTGCCGCCAATTCTATCGTAGAACAAATCTCATCCGCATGGCGGGTATGTTCTTCTCCCGCTACAAGTACCACAAATTCTTCCATTGCGCCTTAGAATTTCTCCGTTATGTATTCCGCTAAAAACTATGTATAGTGTATTGTTGTTTGTTCAAGTGTAGGTTCTTCAAAAGACTCATTGTATCGCAGAGTTTGTATAGTACAACTCTTGAAAGCAAACTAACAGGAACAATACGCCTATACTCTTAATCAAAAACGTGCGAATATACTGAACTTAGTGTCTTTTACGTTTGCCATGAATCGGGGCGATGGCATTGTATAATCACATTAGATCATAGTGTACACCTGTAAAAACGCCTAAATACAAAGCAATAAGGCGGATACGATGATAGCGTTATACTTTTCAGTTTGCCAAAAGATAATAGAATAGTAGATGGTAATGTATTGACAGATGATTAGAAAGATTTTTATAGTTTATATTTGCGTGGCTCTATCAGGGGGTGAGTACAATTTTTAATGTAACAGTCTTTGATGAAAGTATCTTTATGCCATATTCATGTGGCATACTTTATGATGAACAACTTTTCTTGAACTGCTGATATTGACGGCAAGTCCTTTATCCTATGTAAAGTTCTACTACGTATATGCGTTTATGTACGTAGTTTTTTATACTTTATAATACATTAGTTTTGTTTATCATTGTATAACATTTGTACATAAGTTCAGCATGTTATTTTCTGCTCTAAACTTTTACTGTCTATACAAATAAAGAAGTCATTTTCATTTTTTATCAAATAAGGAGGGTTTATGTCCCTTAGTACACGTCTATCGTCGATGCTTATAGCATGCGGCCTACTCTTTACGGCTGTGGATAATGTCTCTGCCCAGCAGATACTCACCCCTCGGCAAATCAGTTTCCAAGGTGTTATTTCCGAAGGGGATAAACTGCCTGCAGATGGTCCGCAAATGATGACCTTCACCCTC
>JALHLL010000253.1 GCA_022844575.1 bacterium | reverse complement strand
AAAACATAAAAGGGCTATTCGTGTGGATGCAGAATTTGCTGATAATAATGGAAGCAATACAATGTTAACGCAGAGAAACGGAAATCAGATGACGAGTTCTTTGAATGGTGGAATTCGACTTGGGATGGATTATTCCATAAGTGAAGCCGATAAGCTAACTGTTTCGGGGGATTTCAGATATAGTAATTCTGAATCCCATATTGCGTATAGAGCTATACTCGATAATCTTTTGGCTCAAAATTCACCTGAGTCGTATTTCCGTACAAATTCAATAACGGAGGGACCTTTCAGTTTTGGAAGTTTAGGGGTGAATTATTCACATAATTTCGGTGAAAAGGGTTTTGATCTGACGTTCGACGGTTATTACTTCCCTTCGGTATTCGATCAGAAATCTTTTTTTGAAAATGTTGAAACGGATAAGAATTTTGGGGACATAAACTTAGCGAATAGAAATGTATATAAAACTAATATGGTCGGTTATTCCCATTCTTTTCAGTTGCAGACAGATTTACGTTATCCGATTAGTGAAAAAAGCGCTTGGGAAATGGGTGTAAAAGGTTATTTGGTAGGAATCAGGTCGGAGTTTTTATTTGATAGGATGAATAATATGACGAATGAGTATTATCGTGATATTCTTCAATCAACAAGAGCAAGCCATCAGGATAATGTATTTTCGAGTTATGTTAATTATTCCAACTCTATTGGTGACATAGAGTTTCAACTCGGATTGCGTGGAGAAATGACTACCAATAAATTATTCGATTTTTTACAAAACAACAATGATAGTTTGAACTTTTACCGTGAGTTCTTTAATCTCTTTCCGAATTGTTCATTTACGTATCCTATTTCCGAACTAAGTTCACTTCAATTATCATACTCAAGAAGAATCAACAGACCGGATTCACCTGCATTAAATCCCTTTTTGGATACATCAGATTCTCTTATTTGGCGTTCGGGTAATCCGCAATTATTACCGGAGTTTACTCATTCAATGGAATTCGGCTATCTTGTAAATACGGACATAGGTACTGTTAACAGTGAGGTTTTCCTTCGACAAACCAATCAATTAATGAATCCGCGATTCAGAGAAAAGGTAAACGATAATGTAGTAATTGAAAAACCCAGAAATATTGGTACTGCGTTAAATTACGGTATAAGTCTAAGCGGCTCCTTCGATTTACTGAAAGAATGGAAACTTAATACGGATATTTCTGCTTTTCATCAGAGTACGGAAGGAGTTGACGGTTCTACTGCTTATAATGAAAAAAGCTTCGGGTGGATCGGTAAGATAATATCAACATTTATGCTGCCAGCAAATACCATTATACAATTTTACGCCGATTATACGTCGCCTGTTGTTATTACACAGGGTAGAAGATATGCCTTCAGTTTGATGAATTTAGCGGTTAAAAAGGATTTCTTTGACAGAAAATTATCACTCTCATTCAATTGGATTGATTTTCTAAACACGGCACGATTCGGCGGTGTTGTGGAAGGTGATAATTTTTCAACGGAATTATTAAATCAACGCGATTTTACCTTTATGCAATTAAGCGTATCGTACAGAATAAACGATTCCCAAAATAATCGCAGAAGAAAAGTACCCGATGGGGGCGGTAGTTTGATTGGAGGCGGCAATTCTATTTAATACTTATAGCTTTGCTTAAATTTTCGACAATTCCGCCGGCTATTTGTAATACTTTTGTGCGTAACTCCTGCGGTTCACAATATAGTACGGAATTGCCATAGGAAACAAGCCAACGCGCAAACCATTCGATTGACCCGACAAGGAAAGTCATTTCTATACCATTATCAAGTATTTTTTCTTCAATCAAACCATAATGATGTTTTTGACTTGCATATCTTGAAACTGATTTATCGAATAAAACGGTTACGATATGGGGATTATCTACTCTGAAAATATCCTTTAAAAAATCCTTGAGTACAAAGTCCGGTCGCGGAGCGTATTTTGTTTCTTCTGTATAGAATGAATGTATTCGGTCAGTTCTGAAATCTCGATAATCATTACGTAAACGGCAATAGGCTATTAAATGCCAAATACCGCCATAAAACACCATTGCAAGGGGTTCAACTTGCCTTTCTGTTGTTTCTCCGGTAGTGTAAGCGTAATAGGTGATTGTGAGAAGTAAACGATGGACTATTGATTTGTGAAGAGTTGATATTGTCGAATCTGCAATATCAGGTGCTCTATTTGTATTTGGGCTTGTAAATACGGCTGTAAAATCTTTTAATCGCAATAAATAGTCTTTTTTATCTTCCGGTAAAACCGATATGATTTTTGCTCTTGCCGAATCTGTATTCTTTTTCCAATGAACATCACCGGAGGTTTGCTCTACAAAATATGTTCCGAGCATAAGTGATGCTGCCTCATCTTCAGTAAACATTATCGGGGGTAATTGATAACCTTGTACAAGCGAATATCCGTAACCTGCTTCGGATGCAATGGGTACACCGGCTTCGCAGAGTGCATTAATATCTCGATAGACAGTTCTTATACTAACTTGAAAATAGTCTGCAAGTTCTTGTGCACGAACTAATCTTTTCGACTGTAAAAAGAGTATAATCGCAAGAAATCGGTCAATTTTTTGCATCAGTATTATTATTTGCCGTTTTTCTTTACAAAAAATTCTATTCTTCTGTTTCGTGCACGTCCCTTCTCTGTTCTATTGGTAGCTATCGGTTTTGTCGCCCCATATCCTATTGATGTCATACGCTCCTGTAATACTCCGTTTTGCGACAAATACTTCATAACAGCCATTGCTCTTAATTCGGAAAGTGCTTTATTCAATTCATTAGTACCGACCGAATCAGTATGTCCTCTTATTTCGATAATGATGGTAGGATTTTTTTTGAGCCACAAAACAACATCGTCAAGAATTATTTCCGATTCAGGTTTAACTGTAGCTAAAGCGGTTTCAAAGTTGACACCGTAAGGAGTATAGGATTGTCCTTCTTTAACAGTAATTTTCTCTCTTATTACAGTATCTTTAATAATAATTGTATCGCTTTGTTTTATCGGACATCCATCCTCCGAATAGAGTCCGGCAATCATAGGGCATTTATCAATATTATCAAGGAAATTATCTCCATCGGTATCTGATAAAAGCGGATTGGTTCCGGTTTTTATTTCATCTTTATCGGTTATACCGTCAAAATCGGAATCTTTCTCACGCGGATTAGTCAAAAATATCATTGTTTCATCAACATCCGATAAACCGTCATCATCTGTATCTGATATCATAGGATTGGTTTTAAATATCATAATTTCCTGATGATCACTAACACCATCCTTATCGGAATCGGTGGATAAAGGATCGGTTTTATAGACATTCACCTCCTCATAGTCGGAAATACCATCATCGTCAGAATCATTTGAATAAGGGTTTAATCCTAAGGATTCTTCATCATCGTTTGAAATACCGTCATTATCCAGATCGCTATCACCGAATAAGTATGTTGATAATTTCAAACCCGATTCTATAATTTTATCAGGGAATGTCTTATTACCGTTTTCATCAATTTGAGCATAACCATCCAATAAATCATTGTCTATATTTCTGAAAGCGAATTGTATCCCTACAGATACTTTTCTTGAAATGTAGAAATCAATACCTACACCACCGGTTAAGTGCATTGTAAAATTACTTTCATCTTTCCATTCGGGGTATGCGCCTGATTTTCCATTCTCGGAAATCGGTGCATCCTCTACCTCTCTCGGAAAGAAAGACATTATCGAATATCCAGCAAAAAAGTAATAATTTATCTGTGAACGTGGAAAAATATTGAGAAAAATCAGGGGTTCAAAGGCGGTATAACTCGTATATCTGCCTACATTTTCAGTCATTGCATCGGGGTAAAGTTCCTCAGGGAATTGCCTTTTAAAATCATCTCCGAACTTCGTGCGAAATCTTCTTACATATTGAATTGAGCCGTGATTTAAACGAAAACCCAGCCCTATTTCAGGGAAAAAGGGCATCATGTACCGTGACTGCACACCGAAAACATAACCGAATTGTTCATCGGTAAACTCGCCGAAATATTTTGAAGCCATTCCTAATGCACTAACCTCAAGTATCCCGTTCGGATAAAGTGTAGAGCGTTCATAATACTTCTTTATATCGGTTTGGCTATATGTAGTGTAAGCACATAGTATGAGTAAACTTATCAAATGTACTATTCTGTGCATATTCGCGAGTTATTCAGTCAGGTGTGTGTGGTGTAAATAGATAATAGTACCTTAATGTATCTTTCTTAATGAGAGTATTGGTTATGTATCTTGTTTGTAAGAATAAAATCCCTGTCCCGTTTTCCGTCCATATGTTCCTGCATTCACAATATCTTGCTGCATAAGTGAAGGAC
>JALHLL010000252.1 GCA_022844575.1 bacterium | reverse complement strand
GGGAATAAAAGCCGTTAGAACAGAAATATCGGCTTTTTTTGTTTTATGATGCTCTATAAATTCAAGCAGAGTGTTCGTTTTCATAAGAGGCACATCGCCGGAGAGGATCAACACATTTCCGTTAAAATCGGCAAGTGTCTCTTTAGCTTGCATCACTGCATGCCCGGTTCCGAGTTGTTCATACTGAACAACGGTATCAACTTTGTTAAAGTTTCTTTGCAGATATTCAATTACAATTTCACGGTGATGACCGACAATAACGATAATTTCAGTCGGATAAGTATCATGAAGATTTTGTAGAGCATGCCCTATAAGCGGTGCGCCTTTCAATTCCGCCATAACTTTCGGAATATCAGGGTTATTCATTCTTTTACCTTTACCGGCTGCCAATATCAAGACTGCCAAATCACGTTCGTTTTGTTCAGTCTTCTGCATAGAGTGTGTTGGGTTCAATAGAATGTTTCTTCTCAACTATTTCATTATGTTCATTAACAAGTACAATGGTAGGTGTATGTTTACGCGCTTCATCTTCACTCATTGAAGCATAAGTTATAACAATAATCCTATCACCCGGAGCACCTTTACGTGCGGCAGCACCGTTCAAACATATTTGTTTGCTCCCTCGCTCACCTTTTATAAGGTAGGTTTCCAAACGTTCGCCATTTGTAATATTTACAACGGCTACCTTTTCATATTCAAGCATTCCGGCTGCTTCAAGCAAATCTTCATCAACCGTCAAACTACCCTCATAGTGCAACTCGGCCTGAGTTACAGTAGCACGGTGAATCTTCGATTTGAACATTGTGAGCTGCATAAACCTAAAAGTACAATGATTGTAAAACACAAAATTACCATGACAAAGACGAACGACCAAGATATGAAGTGGTTCGGTCTGCTCTTTTCAGAATATCAGACGATGAAAGTTAACTTTCATTATTTTTTGAAAGTTCAGAAAATTAGTATATTTTTGTATATGGATTGTAAAATACTTCAGCAAAAGTTCCAAAGTATATGGGGCGCAATCGGTACTTCGTGGGGTGTTAACAGAACAATGGTGCAGATTCATGCACTTCTGTTAGTTGCCGAGAACCCTAAGAGTACAGAAGATATTATGGACGAATTATGTATTTCGCGTGGGAATGCAAATGTGAACATCCGTGCTCTTATTGATTGGGGTTTGGTATTTAGGCACATAAAATCAGGGGAAAGGCGCGAATTTTTTACTGCCGAAAAAGATATTACAAAGGCATTTCGAGTTATAGTTCGTGAAAGACGTAAAAGAGAACTGGAACCGATGATTTCTGCTCTCCGCGAATTAAAAGAAAACACGGCACAAAATCCGGAAACTCAGGACACTACTTTTGCACAAATGATAAACGATATTGAGAATTTTGCAAGTAAGATTGACTCCGTGTTATCAATCGTTGAAAAATCCGATAAGCCCTGGATAAATGCTTCTCTTTCATTGCTATTGAGGGATAAGTAATGGAAACAGTTCAATGGTTCACCGACGATGAAGAGCTATCACAAAATATTATTGATGTTTTGCGCAATGATGTGAAAAACAAAATCAACCTTTCTTTTCTCAATACATTGGAAAACACCCTTCCAAATATTCAGAATAATACCATTGTCATTCAATGTACAACACCAAACAGTGAAGTATTTTCTTCGGATATTATAAAAGATTTTTTAGAAGATAATAACGGTAATCAACAAGTTGTTTGCTTGATTCCAATTGGGCATTGTACGCAAAATTCACATAATGCGTTAACGAACTTTATTTCTGCAATTACAATGTATGATAAGGTTACCGTTATAGCACATTCTTTGTTATGCTGTTCACTCAATGATATTCAAGGAATCAACCCTGATGAAAGTATAGAAACGAATTGCATTCAGCCGGTTACATTCAGTGATATAAGTGATATACTTTCAATCGTTTTTGAGAAAGATTTTAATCACATTTTAGTTTATGCAGTAGGCAAAACGACTTTTTCATCTGCTGATGATGAGAAAAATACTTTTTTCACAAGATTAACAACTCAGAATAAAAAACTTCCTCACAGACCGTATATCACTAAAAAAAGAATAGATACAGGTATTACCGATTTACTCTTACAAATGTCATCGGAGTACAAGAAACAAGCTATACTTGTTCCCACGGCAATTGAGTAAGTAGTCTTACTAAACGCGAGTTTAAACGTCTTGCACAAAAATACTCCGAAAAAGCATCATTATCATATAAAATACTTCCATTAAATTTCAATGTGCAATGTGATAAAAAGCGCATATAAAAAGGACCGTTTTCCGCTGCGTCACTTTGCGAAAATGAGCATTCTACATATTCATCTTTATCCGTAAAACCTGTTACAATAATTGAAGAATGATAAGATAAACCACTATAGTTCATTCTTTTATTCTGCTTATGTATTCTTACATCTCGTAATACTATGGCAGAATCATTACTATCTGCAAATAAGCCAACCCATTCTACTTCCGTCTTATATTTTGAGGATGCCGGAATATAATAATAAATCAAAGTAAATTCCGAAAATATTGCTCTTCCCCAATACCAATCATCAAATTCTTCAAAAACGGGTAATTGGCTGAAGTTATGATCATGATACGCTCTTCCCACAAAACTTTTATGTACCTTCAAGGTATCATCATCATAAATTTGTAAAGATACATTGGCTCTTGCACGGGGGGTAATAATAAGCCAAGCATGATTCATAGTATTCAGTGACATTGAATTGCTTTTCAGAAATGCAGTGTTTTCCATTGTAGCTTCAAGATAAATCCTTCTCGAATCCTGACCATTTTTCAAATCACAATGTATATTATACCCACCATTTTTATGATACGCATAACTTACATCAAAACGTATCTCATAATCTCCGACATCACGTTTATTATACGTTGTTGTGTGTTTATTACTCCACAATAATTTTTGTGCAATTTTCTTTTTTTTATGATATACGCTTACACTTATTCCATCATAAGTCAAACTTTTATGTGATTTGGATTTTATACCCTCAATACATGCTGGCAGCATGGGTGTATTGCGAAAAAAAATACAGACTATGGCGTATTCACCATCGTCGGAACTAATATCATAATACCACCACTCATACCCCCTATCACCAATCTCATGTAAACAATCATTAAGTGCTCCGAATGCAATATCCATAATCAGCAATACGTTATGAAAAGTTAGACCATTAAAGCTAATGGTATGTTTTTCTGATGTCATCCATAACAAAGTTACGGTAAAAAAACAAAATCACTCGAAAGGATGTAGTAGATGGTGTTTAACGATATAATTCTGTACTATGATTATACAGTTCTTATCATTTTATCTGTATTCCTTATAGTATCCATTCGGAATATTATTGCCTTCTCTCGCTTGAAACCAATAAAACAGAGTGACTTCAATTCACTCCTACAAGACCAACATAGAACAACAAGTCCATTTGTTTCTGTTATGGTACCTGCCCGCAATGAAGAACGTTTGATACGCGAATGTGTAGAGTCACTTCTTCAGCAAAATTATGATAATTATGAAGTAATTGTTTTGAATGATAATTCAAGCGATAATACTGCAAGTATTCTTAATGAACTTTCCGTAAAATACCCCTCTAAATTAACAGTAATAGATAATAATTTTCTACCGGACGGTTGGGTAGGTAAAAACTGGGCTTGTCACCGTCTCTCTCAAATGGCGAAGGGAGAGATGCTGCTTTTTACGGATGCGGATACAATACATAAACCTGATTCCTTAATATCATCCGTTAGTTTTTTGCTAAAGAACCGACTTGATTTTTTCTCCATTATACCTTATGAGGAAATGCTTACCTTTGGTGAGAAAACCATTATACCGATTATACATTTTTTATTTTTTGCATATTTACCAAACGATTTAATCACAAAAACAAAAAGAACATCCGTTTCCGCAGCGAATGGGCAATTCATGTTCTTCCGAAAATCGGCATACAATGAAATAAACGGACATCAATCCGTAAAGAATAACCTTGTCGAAGATGTTTTTTTGGCTAAGGAAATAAAAAAAGCCCGTAAAAGAATGGCATTGGTGGATGGAACCGAGCTTGTAACGTGCCGAATGTACACAAATTTTTCTGAAGCATTTAAGGGTTTCTCAAAAAATCTGTTTGCGGGATTCAGTTTCGACTTATTTATGTTCTTAGTATTTATTGTCCATCTTCCTATCGTTTATATAATCCCTCCCCTCTTACCGCTTATTTATATACTCATACCCGAGAGCAGTTTCATTAGTATGGTAGAAATTCCTTTGATACTTACCGCCATACCTATCATTATACGTATTATAATCTCTTTTAGATTCCGACTATCCTTTTCGGCTGCGTTTCTTCATTCTTTAACCGCACTATTTACAATGGCAATTTCTA
>JALHLL010000251.1 GCA_022844575.1 bacterium | reverse complement strand
GTGCTCTTCCGATCTTTCGTAATGATGCCATTTCGAGACTTGCTTATGCACATGATGCAAGTTCATATCGCTTAGTGCCGCAAGCAATTGTTCATCCGCATAATTCCGAAGATATAAAGACATTACTTTGGTGGAGCAATCACCATAAAATCCCTCTTACTTTTCGTACTGCGGGTACAAGTTTAAGCGGACAAGCCGTTACAAATGGTGTAATTGTAGATATATCCCGTTGGAAGAATCTTTCTATTGAGAAGAATGGTTTATTGGTTAAGGTTTCTCCCGGCTATATCGGGGGAATGGTAAATGCTCGGCTGAAGAAGTACGGAAAGAAAATAGGCCCCGACCCCGCTTCGATCAATTCATGTATGATGGGTGGTATTATTGCAAATAATGCAAGCGGTATGTGTTGCGGAGTTCACCATAATTCTTACCATACATTGCATTCCATCTCATTTTTGCTAGCTGACGGCACCCATGTTAATACGAGCAATCCCGATGCAGAAAGCCGCTTTATGCAAGAATGCCCTATCATATACTCTACAATACTTCACCTGCGCGATACTGTAAGAAATACTAAAGAACTGGCTGATAAAATAAGGCATAAATATAAAATCAAAAATACAGTCGGCTATGGACTA
This sequence comes from bacterium, assembly GCA_022844575.1. Classification (GTDB taxonomy): domain Bacteria; phylum Bacteroidota; class Ignavibacteria; order Kapaibacteriales; family UBA961; genus UBA2353. The sequence goes on along the minus strand of JALHLL010000251.1, from coordinate 3,891 downwards.
AATTCTTTTTTAGATTATGACAAGGTGACGGATATTCTTGGTCATATTATGGTCGGTTCGGAAGGAACATTGGGTTTTATTGAAGAAGTCGTACTGCATACCATACCCGAAAAACCTTATAAAAGAACAGGATTACTTTTCTTTCGTAATGTTCAACACGCATGCAGAGCAATCGAACCTTTGACTAAAGCCGGAGCGGAAGCATTGGAGTTGATGGATAGAGCTTCACTGCGTTCGGTTGAAGATGACCCGATTACACCAACCTTCATCAAAAAATTGGACAATAATGCCGCATGTCTTTTAGTAGAATTTCAAGCTGAATCGGAATATGAGGTGGAACAGCTATCGAATGCTGCATATTCGGTATTTGAAACTCTTACACTAATAGAACAACCGGTGTTAACTGATGACATAAGTTTACAAAATACTTATTGGAAAATCCGCAAAGGCATGTTCCCGACCGTTGGTGCCAAACGTCCATCGGGTACGGGAATAATCAATGAGGACATTGCTTTCCCTGTTGAACGATTGGCAGAAGGTGTAGAAGATTTACATGCTTTGTTTGAACATTATAACTATAAAGATGCAATAGTATTCGGACATGCTAAGGACGGTAATTTACACTTTGTTATAGCGCAAGCATTCGATACCGAAGAAGATATTCGGACTTATCAATCATTTATGAGCGATTTAGCGGATTTAATTGTTCATAAATATAATGGTTCATTAAAAGCCGAACATGGAACGGGAAGAAATATTGCTCCTTTTGTGGAAATGGAGTGGGGTGAAGAGCTCTATACCATTATGCGCGCATTAAAAAGTTGTTTAGACCCTAACAATATTCTTAATCCTGGAATTATTATTAATAATGACCCCTTATGCCATATAAAGAATTTAAAACCATTTCCGGAAGTAGAAAAAGAAATCAATAAATGTATCGAATGCGGTTTCTGTGAGAATAAATGCCCCAGTAAGGAATTAACTTTAACACCGCGTCAGCGTATTGTCATTCGTAGAGAGGAAAAATATTTATCGCAGAAAGGTGATAATGAATCCAAACAATTACTATCGGAATTAAGAAAAAACAATAACTATTCCGTTATTGATACATGCGCAACGGACGGTCTCTGCGAAATTTCATGTCCCGTTCATATTAATACCGGCACTTATGTAAAAAATCTTAAGAAGAAAACTATAAAACCTTTTTCACGCAGGGTTATTACTCACCTTGCCCGACATTTTTATCTATTCGAAGGTATTGCAAAAAATTCCTTACGATTTGCCGATATATTGCATCTGAGAAAAAGAAATTCTCTACTTCTAAAACTTTCACGAATAGTGCATTCTCTAACCAATGGTTTAATACCTCAATGGTCGAATAAGATTACGTCTCCTGCAAAATCCTTATCGAAGTCGAATAATAATGCGGATATTGTTCTATTCAGTACATGTTCATCTCGCTTATTGGGTTTACCTGCAAAGGATGAGCTTTCATTATCGGAAACAATTATTGAATTATGTAATAGAGCAAAGGTTGCCGTTCATGTACCGAAGAATAAAGGTTTGTGTTGCGGCATGATGTGGGAATCCAAAGGGTATGACGAGGCTGCAACTGACGCTACAGAAAAGTTGTTCCTTTTTCTAAAAAAGGAATCATGCGATTTCACAATTCCCATAGTGTTTGATACGAGTTCATGTTTCGTATTTGTAAAGGAAGAAATTATTAAACGAAGTAATGGCAAAAAGCCCTTACTCTATGATATTTCGGAATTTTTGATGACATATATAGCACCGAAACTTCACCCGATACATAAATTATCATCTATAGCACTCCATATACCCTGCTCATTAGAAAAGAATAATCATACCCAAACACTCATTAACGTAGCAAAAGAATATTCCGATGAAGTATATATACCGGAATTTTCGGGATGCTGCGGCTTCGCAGGTGACAAGGGTTTTAACAATCCCGAATTAAATGAAAGTGCCGTTAAACATATTAAAGACGAATTGTTGTTACGTGAGTTTGACGGATATTATTCAACAAATACAACATGTGAAATAGGTATGAGCGAACACAATATGCCATTCCGTTCGATTGCTTATTTATTGGAAAAAACAACAAGACCTACTCAATAATTACCGTCTATTTTAGCATATACCTTTGGTGTTTGTATATTCCTAACCGACACAAAAAATGTTGAACTGATGTTGTAACAACACCCAAACCGTATATAACACTTCTCCTGAAATTTATGGATGATGCCTCATCGAAATATTTGGTCGGACAAGTAACCTCTCCAATGGTAAAACCTGCATAAATAATTTGCGAAAGCATTTGATTATCAAAAACAAAATCATCGGAATTTTTCTCCACATCTATCTTATCAAATACTTCCCGTGAAAAAGCCCTATACCCCGTATGATATTCGCTTAACTTATCACCAACCATTATATTTTGGAATAAAGTGAGGAAACGATTGGCAATATATTTATAGACAGGCATGCCACCTTTTAAAGCACCTTTTCCTAAAATTCGTGAAGCAAGTACAACAGGATACAAATCCTGTGCTATCATATAAGCAATTGAATGAATCAATTTGGGTGTATATTGATAATCGGGATGCAGCATAATAACAATATCGGCATTCAGCTCCAATGCTTTTGCATAACAAGTTTTCTGATTACCGCCATATCCCCTGTTATTATCATGTTTGATTACATGTTTAATCCCTAATTGTTTTGCCTTCTGCTCTGTATTGTCTTTACTTGCATCATCAACAAGTACTACTTCATCAACAATATCAAATGGGATTTCATTGTATGTATGTTCAAGTGTTTCTTCCGCATTATATGCAGGCATTACTATCACTAATTTTTTTCCGAATAACATTATTATTAACCGTGTACTGTTGGTAAATTCTGAAGTCCCTTAACAATTTCCGCCTCTATGTCAGCCAATTCTTCCAAACGTGTTTTTACTGTCTCCGCCGGAAAGTATAAACGAGCAATATCGGTAAATGTTCTATAATGCCCCGCCTCTGATACAAAAAGGTCATGATATACTTTTCGCAAATCTTCAGGAATTGATTCGGATTTGGAAAGAAGCAAAAAACGTTCGCAAGAACGTGCTTCTATGAGTGCATCAACCAATAATAAATCCAAAAGTTTATGGGGTTCCGGCTTTCTTATATGCTCTGAAAGTAATTGTGCATATCTATCACCCGTATCTCGTGTCATTGTAATTCCACGAGAGTGTAATTCATTAAATACGAAACGGAAATGTGACATTTCTTCATCAATCAAATCCATCATTTCCTTTACAAGTTCGGTCTTTTCAGGATAACGAAGTATCATTGACATTCCGTTTGATGCGGCTTTTCTTTCACAATGAGCGTGGTCAATCATAATACTTTCAAGATTCCGTGAAGCGATCTCCACCCATTCCTTATTGGTTTCGCATTTCAAACAAAGCATAAGAACCTTAAACTATATCATACAAAAATACGAAGTCAACTCCATAAGACCTTATGTGTTTACATATGATAAGTGTATCTTTGTAATTCTATCATTGTACCGGAGAAGAGAATATGAAATACTTTTTTATACTACTTTTTTGCACTACACTTATGAGTACGGAAGCTAAGGAACCGGAGAAAAACGAGAAGAAGGAAATGCCTTTGCCAACAACATCGGTTACAAAACATACCATCACTATCAATGGCAAACCGATACAATACACGGCAACAACCGGTTATATGGAAATGAAGTCGGAGGAAGGTAAACCTAAAGCAAATATCTTTTATGTATCGTATGTTAAGGATAATGAATCGAGAGAAAAACGACCGGTAACTTTTGCTTTTAACGGTGGCCCCGGTTCAAGTTCAGTTT
>JALHLL010000250.1 GCA_022844575.1 bacterium | reverse complement strand
GATACGACTCAATACTATGCCCACCCTTTCGGAGGTGATTTTGGTATTGAGGGCGGTTTACTTACTTCTTTTGTTCTGGTTTTTGTTTCAGTTTTAACTGTACGCTTCTTTCATCCGTCTCCTTATATCACCGCGAAGTTATTCCGTCGTAAATTTGCAGAAAATGCTCTATAATTTTGTGAAAAGCATGAAACACCACTCTATACATACATTGTTAAAAAGTTTATCGATTACGGTTACACTTTTGTTTTTCGGCACCTTTAACCTGAAAGCACAGTTTATCGTTATGACGACCGAAGCTGATTCGTTAATTCGTCTCGGTTCAGATTATATTTACAATATCCAGTTTGATAAGGCACATGCCTGTTTTACAACTGTTATCGATAAGTATCCGACTCACCCTGCGGGTTACTTTCTTGATGCCATGGTTGACTGGTGGAAAATAAGGACAAGCAAAAGAAATGTCAATCTGGATTCCAAATTTTTGGAAAAGATTGAAAAGTGCGTTGAAGTGAGCGATAATTTGCTCGAAGGCGATGAGAATAACATCACCGGATTATTTTTCAAAGCAGGTGCACTTGGTTTTCGTGCTCGACTGGAATCCGAACGAGAGGAATGGTTCGATGCAGCATCGGACGGTAAAGCAGCGTTAAACTTATTAGAGCAATGTCAAACCCTTGCCCCTACAAATCATGATATACTACTCGGTACCGGAATTTACAATTATTTTGCCCCAACTATAGCCGAACAGTATCCTCTTATTCAGCCAATTCTTGCATTTTTACCTCGCGGAGATAAAAAACTTGGTATTCTTCAATTAAGTTCGGCTGCTCGTTATGCACGTTATGCAGGAACGGAAGCAAGGGTTATACTTATGCAAGTATATTATCAATTTGAAAAAAATTCGCAGTATGCATATCAACTCGCTCAAGAACTTTTTAATAAATATCCTAATAATGCCTATTTCCAGAAATATGTAGGGCGCTGTCAAATACAACTCGGTTTATCCGATTCTGCTGAAAAGACTTGGCGAGATGTTATAATTAAATGTATTGAAAGGAAACAAGGTTACGATCAGCTTACTGCACGCGAAGGGCTTTATTATGTAGGCAAAGCGCTCATGAATCGTGGAGATTTTGAAATGGCATTGCGCTACTTTTACAAATGTGATGAGGCGGGTAGGTTTTTGGATGAGGACGCTTCTGCATTCACAATTCAAGTAAACTTACAAATAGGTAAAATATACGATATGCAGAGTAAAAGGACATTGGCAATTAAACAATATGATAAAGTACTTAGCTGGCAGGACAGAAGCGGTAGTCATAATGAAGCGAAAAAATACAAAGAGAAACCTTTTTCACGATAAGTTGATACGTAAGCACTCAATCGGTGACAAAATGAACATATCCGTATTATTATAAAGAATGTACCATCATTATAAAACCAGACATGAAAAGCATCATTTATACAGTTTTTTTACTTTTTATTTGTGTTTGCTATTCCAGAGCACAAAACCAACTTTCAGATCTGAATCTTCGAAGCGTTATTTCCAATATTCAAGTACCTTGGGAATTACGCTGGGGACCTGATAATTGGATATGGGCAACCGGTATAAACGGTAAAATAATAAGGGTGAACCCGGAAACCGGCGACCAGAAAACAATTTTGGAATCCATTCAGGGATTGGAACGTACGGGCGAGTCGGGTATGCACGGTTTCGATTTCGTTAAAGACCTAACTGAGCAGTTGTACGTTTATGTTGCTTATACATATCGCCGTGAAAATAGCACTATAGCGCTAAGAGTATTGCGTTTTCGATACAATTCAGCGCTTGATGTGCTGGATAGTCCTGTTACTATAATTGAAAATATTGGTGCAGGAACAACACACTCGGGGTGCCGTGTAAAATTATTGAGTGATAATACAATGCTCATAACCGCCGGAGATGGCAGAATACAACCCAATCCTTCCCAAAATGTAAATCATTGGTCAGGTAAAACATTGAGGATTAATCTTGACGGAACTTTCCCTTCCGACAATCCATTTCCCAATAGTCCGGTTTGGTCATGGGGACATCGAAATCATCAAGGAGTATGTATTGGACAAAACGGTATTATTTATAGTTCAGAACATGGTGAACAAGCAGAAGATGAAGTAAATATACTCAACAAATCTCGTAATTACGGCTGGCCTACAGTTGAGGGATATTGTAATTTACCTCAAGAACAAAAGTTTTGCAGCGATTCCAATGTGAAGATTCCTATTACCAATTTTTCACCGACAATAGGAATTGCCGGCTTAGAGTATTTCAATTTTGATAGTAATTTTATTGATTGGAAAAATTCTTTGATTTTAACGTCATTAAAGGGTAATTCAATTCATATCTTGAAATTGTCTGAAAGTGGTGATAGTATTACCAAAAAAATAAATATCAATTTAGGTTTGGGAAGACTAAGAAGTATATGCATATCACCACAGGGTAGAATATTTATCGGGAGAAGTCAGGGAGATCATTATGGTTCGAAAGATAATAAAGATAATGCTATTGTCGAGTTAACTTCCAAACTTTCAAAATCTGAAGACGGTAATACCCGAAACAATGAAAATGTGCTTGTTACATACAGTGAAACTGAAAGAACTTTCACTATACAACCTGAGCCGAATTTAATTTGGAACGGTACTTTGTATGATGTGTCCGGTTCGGTAATTACTCGCTTTGCAAATAACATAGGTGCAAAAACATACTCAACTACCGGTTATAATAAAGGTTTTTACATTGTAAAAATAGAAATAAATAATAAAGAATTCTCTAAAAAAATTCTAATATACTAATTAGAAAGAATGTATTTGATTAGAATAATTATATATTATTGTATTTTAGTACTAGTACTCTATTCAGAACTATTTTCTCAAAATGCTGATGGCGATTTGGAAAAAAGAATAGTTACGGAAAACATGCAAGTGCCTTGGGAAATCAGGTGGACTGATGATAATTTTTTGTGGGTTACGGGAATCGAAGGGGCAATTTATAAAATTGATCCCGAAAGTGGAAATAGGAAAACACTACTTGCAACCGTCCCGGATATTATCAGATACGAAGGAAATGAACCGGGTATGCACGGTTTTGATATAATTAATAAGAACAATCAAATAAGTTTATTTGTTGCCTACACATATCTAAAAAGCGATAATTCTTTAGCCCTTCGTTTGATGCGCTATACATATTCAGTTCAATCGGATAGTTTAATAGATCCGAAAGTAGTTATTGACAATATACCTACCGGGTATGCCCACTCAGGATGTCGAGTAAGAATAATGCCTGACTCTACTCTTCTGATGACCGTAGGAGACGGTGCATTCAATCCGATACTTTCGCAGGATATTTCCTCTTTAACAGGCAAAACACTGCGAATTAAACTGGATGGTAGTATTCCGAAAGATAATCCTTTTCCAAGTAGCTATGTATGGACATGGGGGCACCGAAATCATCAGGGCTTATGTGTTACACCTAAAGGGATAGTTTATAGTACTGAACATGGTACGCAAGCAAATGACGAAGTGAATATTCTGAATTTAGGTAGAAATTATGGTTGGCCATATGTTGAGGGCTATTGTGACGATCCGACTGAACAACAGTTTTGTAAGGATTCTAATGTAAAAGAACCGGAAAGAACATTTACTCCCACACCGGCAGTCGCGGGAATCGAATATCTGAATAACAACCTTTTCCCTACTTGGCGGAACAGTTTAGTAATGGTATCACTTAAACCACCTTATTTTTTTGTGTTTTCGCTCAATGAGCAACAAGATTCGATTAAAGAACAAAGAACATTTTTAGTAGAACAATCACGTTTAAGAAGCATTTGTATAACTCCTAATGGAAAAATGTTTGTTGGTAAAAGCCAAGGTGATCATTACGGTTCAAAAAATAATAAGGATAATGCTATTTTAGAAATCAAAGTAAAGACGGCAGGTATTAAAGACGAAAATGAACTTAATAAACCTATTGTCATTACAAAGACATCGCCTCATACATTGCTCATCCGAAGAACACAGTGTTCCGGCAATATGGATATTACTGCATATTCCCTTTTGGGAGAAGAACTATCGTTTACACAAACATCAAATCAATGTGAAACGGAAGTAAAACTAAACAAAACACAAACAAGTATGGTGTTCTTGTGTATAAAATTGAATAATAATACAGTATATTCCTATAAAGTGCAGATTGTTGATTAACTTTATTTTGTATTAATAATAATCGTATCGGAATTATGATTTTTCAACTGAGTGGCTAAAGGATTATTATCGACGGTTGTTTTTTCATAGGGCTTTAGTCCTGTATAAGCAGAATTAAAAATAATAACCGCATCGTCTTTCTTATCCATATCATATAGCATAAAAGCTGTTTCAATATGTCCCATTTTATAATGGGGATTTGCAATCGGTATTTCTCGTACAATATTCTCAGCCATTGTATTGATCGATAATGATTGCAATAATTTAGCAAGCCGTACCCGTGCTCTCACATATGAATGCTTTGCCCCGACTGCTCTATGATACCACATTATAGCCAAATCATTTTCATTAAGTTTTTCATATGCTATCGCCAATGCTAACATTA
>JALHLL010000249.1 GCA_022844575.1 bacterium | reverse complement strand
AGAAAGTAAAAAGTGATACTATACAAAAAAACAATGAATAGTTTTACTATAGTTGAGAGTATGTCAGATATTGGCTAAAATGGCATTTATAATATTTGATATTAAAGGGAACATTGCCTTACTAATACCATAAACTTCAATAAATTGTAGTGATTTTTCAGTACAATTATTTACTTATGAGGTATTAGCTTTGAAAACACTTTTACTACTACTTTTGCTCGTTCCGCAATTTCTCTTCTCTCAACCTATACGCTTCATGTCTTACAATATACTCGGCTGGAGTGTAAAAAATGAGGATGGGCGTACAAATCACATGAAACGTATTTTTGGCGACATCAACCCCGATATTGTTGTTATGCAAGAGGTTGATGAGGAGCAAGCCCTCAATAATTTACGTGTTGCCCTTACCAATCGTCAATATGCAATGGCAACTCCTTATGTTGATGGCAATGATTCTGATTGCGGTTGTTTTTATGATGCGTCGAAATTCGTGAATCTACCTGCGGAATATCTGGCAACATCATTACGTAATATTGCTAAATATACTCTTGTGGAATTGAGCACATCCGATACCTTTAGGATATATACAGCCCACTTTAAGGCTTCGGATGAAACCGAGGACATGCAGCAGAGAGCAGAGGAAGCCCAAATTATGTATCAGTCGCTTTTTGAATACTTTGATAAACCTAAAAATCACATTATTGCTGCAGGTGATTTTAATATATATTCAACTCAGGAGCAGGCATACTTTACACTTGCCGGTATTCGCGCATTACCTACTCTTATTGATCCCGTTCCGAACAACTGGGTGCGTAACTCAACAGATTTTTTGAATATCTATACTCAATCCACACGAGAAAATGGCGATGGTAACTGCGGCGGGGGTGTCGGCGGAGGAATGGATGATCGGTTCGATTATATACTACTTTCCGAAAAATTGTCATCAAGAGTTGCAAAATACACCGCATTCGGCAATGATGGAAAAAACCGTCTTAACTCGTCGATCGATAATCCTCCGAATGATTTCGGACAAGAACTTGCTCAAGCTTTACGCTGCGCCTCCGACCATTTGCCTGTATATGTGGAACTTTCGTCGGATATAAGTTCAGTAACCGATGTTTCGAGCACCGAACAAGATTCCCCTATTTTTTATTATGATCTGATGGGTAATATTATTGAGAAATTGTTGTATGGCGGTTTTTATATTAAAAAGCAGGGGAGTATAGTGGAAAAGATTGTTTTCATACAAAAATAAATTGGCGTAGTATGCTCCTGGCTTAAGGATCGGAGCAAATATATAATAGTGCATGATTGTACTTCCGAATGTGAGTACGCATACATGGCGCTTATTTACAGCGTATGTACCTTTGTACGTATTGTTCGTTTTTAGAAAGTGAGTAACTCCCGATTCTTTTAGTGAATAAGTCACATGGTTTTATTCTACACTACTAATAGTTGAATTTTATAATAAGTACATTCCTTTTTTTGGTATTGGTAGTGTAAAGAAAAATACTCTACTCATACTCCTGTCGTTCCGAATTCCTTAAGAAATCTAATATTACCTAAATTTTACACAGAGTGATTGCAGTGTAAAATTTTAGCAATGTAAGTGTGTGTTGCTGATAAGTAATACGTTCCATTCCATACTATTAGATTTTTTATACAATAAAAAATATGTACATAAAATCATGTGTGTGATAATTGTTGAAAATATGTTTTTTGCGAAGAAAAATAGAGTATTACGAGAGTAATGGAGTACTTAAACTGTGCAGTACTTTTGTATTGAAATAGTACTGAAGCAATTCCAAATATCGTGAAAAAAATAGAGTATTGGTAGAGTAATGGTGTCGTAACTTATGTAATTATTTTCGTATTAGTGGTTGTGAATATTTCTTTGTCTTTCCTTTCAAAAGCAATAATTGAAACGAAAGTAACTTGCAAAATGTTGTGATAAGGATGATGGTTAGAATTTCTAAATAAAAAACTTCTGTTCCTCTTAATAGATTGATACTGATGATTCGCTTTTAAAACCGGCCGGAAAAAGTAGAAATCGTGGTATTATGATGGTGTGAAGCCGAAATCACTTTAATAACGGGGCGTATTCCGAAAAGCCAAAAGAGTAGGATACATTATTTATTTATAATACTATGTCAAGCATAAATGAAGCAATGCAGACCCTTACCGATCAATGGTATAATGCAATGGTAACAGGTCTTGGTTTAAGTAACCAACAATTTCAGCTTTATCAAGGGCCAAACTCAATGGTCACGACTTCGCAACAAATGTGGAACATGTTCAATGCTGTTCCTCCCACATCGGTAAATAACTATTATGACCCCAATCAGTCGAATAATTTCAGTATGGATTACGGTTTGATATTGAGTGCACTTAAAGCCAATCCTGATACTGATTTCCAATCATGTATGGGCGATTATTATACAATGTGGCAAACGTATTTCATAGCAAACCCTCCTGTTACATGGGATGCTGCAGGTGTGGCTAATGTTTTCAATAAATGGGCAATGATTTATGCTCCGTCAAAAGCTTCATGCGTAACTGCATTAACCAAAATATTTATAAATCCTATCAATATTGCTATCAATATGTTTGCCGGTGCGAATCAAAAGTACGCATGGAATCAAACGATTGATGCTTTGCAAACAGCTTTAGCAAGTGGCCCTTCCAAAAACTTTACTTTCGATAGCTTAACTCAAAGCAGCGATGTTTCTCATACATGGGCAAAAGGCAGCACGAGAGTATTGTTCGATATATTCTCATTCGGTGGCGGAGCTAATTATGATAAACTTTCAACAAAAGCTACAAGTGCCGGTCTTAAAATGACAGCAAGTTTTAACAAAGTTGCAACATTTGCAGCAGGTCCTTATGCTCAAGCAGATAATAACAATCCGATTTTGTCTCAATATTCACCGTGGTATAACAGTGCTGCTATGGCACAGGCATACACGGTTAAAAATAATACGGTTTGGAATCCGCAAGCACCTATTAACTGGGATTCCGCTTTCGGTGATAGCGGATTTTTACAAAGAATGGTATCGGCAATCGTAGTTGCCGATGGTATTTCCATTACCATGACTTCCAGCGCAAGTTATGACTCTTCCGAGCAACAAACGATAACAGCAGGCGCGAGTGCAGGTTTCTGGCCATTCTTCCGTGCAACAGGTAGCGGTGGAAGCCAAACAACTGTTACCTTTAACGATAAAGGTCAGTTTACAAGCAATACAACGTTGGCATTAGGTAATCCGCAGGTTTTGGGTGTTATTCAAACTCCAATGTCTCAGATTTTTTCATAATCAATCGTAAAAGAGAAGCGGCATAAAGTTTTTATGTCGCTTCTTATTTATAGGGGTATAAGTCATAAAAATGAAATATAAAAATGGCGTATTATTATTGATTTTTATTGTTATCTCTCATATTGCCGTAGCAACAGAGAGCCCTAACCTGACTTATATATCTGCAACATTTTGGCATGATGTGCTTGCGCAGGAAATATCCGTAAATAAAAGTATGTTCAAACTTTATCCGGGTACTGTAGCAACCGGTACTACCTCCGTATGGCTTTGGAATATGTTTAATGCCGTTGTCTCTACTAATGATGCAATATATTATAACCCCGTCCAACTCAATAGTTTTTATAGTGATTACGGACTTCTTTTATATAAAACGAAAACTTCGGCATTTGTAGATAAGGTATGCCCTTTAAACGATGCAGTATTAAAGTATAGTAGTACGGAAAATAAATATGCTTGGGATAAAACAATAGAAAATCTTAACACGGCATTGTTAAACTCGCAACAAGAAAAAATTGAAAGGGATACGACGGTTATTATTTCCGGTGATACGACTTTGGTGAGAGTAGAAGCGGTATTTGATAATTTTGTGGTGTTTTATTCGTATCCGTATGCAATCAAAGATACAGTTAATCCTATCTTAAAAAATTACAATCCTTGGTTTACGAATTGTATTTTCAAAAAAATGTACCTTAATGTTGACCAGAAAATGTTGAGTCAAGTTGATTGGGATACCGCCTTTGGTAAAAACGGTTATTTGCAGCAGGTATGTGTGGCTTTAGTAGTTGCAAAAAACGGTTATTATACGACCTCTACAAATTTGAATGGTATCATCTCTACCGACTCCACAAAGTTTACTTCACCTATTCTGCTCGGAGTTGTAATATACCCTACAAATAATTTTGTAACGGTACTTCCTTAATTTCCATTTATTAAAATTAGAATATCTTTTTTTGAATATACTTCAATAATATTCAAAAAATTTCTTTAATACCGGTTAATTTTTATCACATATAAGTTACCTTGTAGTAAAATATCCTTCTTATCAAGATAATGATAGATGAATAAAAAAAGCGATATGTGCAACATATCGCTTTCATAGAAACAATTATTATATAACTTAAGCGGGCATTATGCCCCAAACATTTTCGCTTTCATATAATCGCGATTCATTCGCGCTATATTGCGAACGCTTATCTCTTTAGGGCAAGCACCCTCGCAATCGTAGGTATTGGTACAAGAGCCGAATCCTTCACTATCCATTTGCTCGACCATAGCCGTCACGCGTAGGTAACGTTCAGGTTGCCCTTGTGGAAGTAAACCCAAATGTGCGACTTTTGCAGCC
>JALHLL010000248.1 GCA_022844575.1 bacterium | reverse complement strand
ATTGAATACGCAAGTATGTGTATGTATACTATACCTGTTTCTTTTTTAAAGAATATCAACGTTAACACAATTATACTTGGTTTTCTTTTTCAAAATTATCAATTTTTAGAACGCCCCTATTGTTATAAGAAAAGGAAATATCAAATCAAAGTAATTTGCTAAGAGTAATCTAACATTATTAACTTCTCTACGCCCTATGGTCATTTTTTTTCCTTCCTTTGCGAAAAATGGTGTAAGAACTAAACAATACGGTAAAACTAGAATTTACCGGCTCTTTCGTCGGCGCGTTTTCTATCATGTTAATTTCGAAGTTCTAACGGATTGCTTGTATATCCGAAGCTTATACCAAGTTTGAGTACTCCTCATTCAATTAACAGAACTAAGTACAACTTTATTCCCAATCTTCACTTTAGTGAAAGTAAAAAGTTGTTTATCTGGCAAAGAAGTACACTAACAGACGGAAACGGAATTACAGTACAACAATGTAGATACTCATTTAACAATATCTCTCTCAGAATACTACAGATCTACCTTATTATGACATGAACATACGGATTTAGGCTCAAAATGAAAAACCCCACACAAGAAACTTGTATGGGGTTTTTATGCTCCGACTCACAGACTTGAACTGTGGACCCTCTGATTAACAGTCAGATGCTCTAACCGGCTGAGCTAAGTCGGAATCGCAATGGACTGCAAAAATAATAAGGTTTTCAGTCAAAACCAAATTTTTGTCAATTTTCTTATTTGCCCATTGCTTTGCGTACTGCGGCCTCAAAGTCCGCTTTCGATCGCATGCCTATCAGTTGTTCGCTTAGAGTAAAGTCCTTACGGATAATAAATGTTGTCGGTACTGAAGTGATTCCGCCATACGCATCCGCTATTTCCTGATTACCGATTATCATCTGATAATCCATATTATTCTTTTTCATAAAGTTTTTTACCGTTGTTACGGGGTCTTGAGCACGCTCTATCGCTATGCCTATAATGACAAATTCCGTTTCGGGAAACTCTTTCTGTAATGCAATAATATCCGGTAACTCTTTTCTGCAAGGCGGACACCATGTACCCCAAAAATTAAGGAGTATTACCTTGTTTTTTGCAAATTCGGATAAAGTAACTGTCTTATCGCCGTCTTTCCAAGTAAAGTCGGCAACTTTGCCTGCTGCTTTCGGCATAACGCTCTGAACCGGTGCTACATTCTGAGCTATTGCAACAATGGCTGTAAGGCAAAACACGCTTAATGCCAAAGCGGCTTTTTGCATAATCTTTTGCATACTATATAAAGCAAGATTAGTGAATAAATTCTTTATATGCGGTTGACGAAACTGAATACAACTTAATGCTTATTCACCTATCTTCCAAACAAACAAACCGATGAACCCGTCCACGGTACACTATTGTAACGTACTCCCATCATAGGGCCTCTTCCCGTTCTTGCCAGCGATATGACAGGTAAGGGCTTATCCCATTCCGGTAGCCACAAACTCATCACGCGTACCTCAACCTTATTCATTCCATATGGGGTATAAACACATTCGGCATAGTTGATACGCTCTTGCAAAACCCAATTAGTGTATTCACTATGCGGTATTTCATCAATATCTTTTTGTGTAGGGTTAATATTAACACCCTTACCCGCAAAGGAAAATAATGGCTTTAATACATAATTCTCCAAACTGTCCGGTATATACTCCATTTCGCTTAGCAAAGTGGATGTCGGTACGCTTTTATGTTTAAGATGCGGTAAGGAATGTTTACTTATTCTAAAATACCAATTAGGGTGTCCCGCCCATTCCACATCCAAGTCATCCGTCCACCGGAATGGAATCTCAACACCCATTTCATCAAGTTCATCAATTATGGTGCGATTGAAAATACGACGTAACGGAACCCATTTACCATTTCTTTGATGGTATAATTGCCTTCCCTCTTTCCGTACATCTCTTATATTAGTTTCTTGAACACCGAATAGTTTTTGCACCATTAAAAAATCAGGTCTTGTTTTTTGGGCAGTAGGGTCAATCTCCAATAAGGCAATTTCATCGGGATCAGATTCTGCAACTATTGCATTCCTCACCAATTCTATATATTGTGCATTCTCCAGATTGCTGAAAGTACCTGTAAAGTCATTTTGCAAATAGGGATATGTTTGCAGCATTCTGTTCGCTAAGGCGAATTGATAACCGTATAAAGAAGGGAATCCCTGTAACTCAACTACTTTCGGTTCCCATCCATCAATTTCATTACCCGTAATTGCAAAATCCACTATTACAAAAAGCGGTTTGCCTTCATTGCCGGGAACGGTATATTCCGGTTTTAGGGATGTTGTCGAAGCACGCAGATGTTTTTCTCCCATACACTCCATACCGATTTCCGTAGCCGCTTTTTCCAACTTCTTTTTCATCTCCGCAGTATGGAAAATCGGCATCTCACAAACCCGATACTCAATTTTCATTCCCACATCATTATCCAAATCACGGAGAAATTGATGATATATATTATCCGAATAATGATTATGTGCAAAATCTTTTTGAATATCAAGAAGCATGTGTTTTCCAAAAAAAATATCTATGGGGTATTGTACAATTAAGTACGAACTTTATTTACTCAAAAATTCATGGAATTTTTCAGAATGGATCGCTTTCGCCTCCAACATATCAATAATTTCTTCTGTTATTAATGCCGATTCAGGTACGGATTCCCACATATACCATTGTTTTTGTTTGACATATTCCGCCGCCTTATCATCGGATTCAAATCCGCGCGGCATAGTTTTTAATGATTCCCCTCGAATTCCCGAAGGAAAAACTGATAGAAAATTCTTATCAGAAATAATTTTTTTCCATGTATCAAATCGTTCACTTAGCCGCAAGCGAATAATTTTTAATTGATCGGGTGTTGGCATATAAATTCCGCCACCAATAAAATACTGACCCGATTCAATATGCAAATACAATCCGGGGTTCTCGACAGGTTTTCCCGTACTACCAGATTGTACATAAGGAAAAAACAAACCTACATTTGTTTTATACGGCGTTTTATCTTTACTAAATCTGGTATCCCTATTTATTCTAAACATTGATGTCTTATCATCTGCCCGATACGGAATTCCCAAGTCCTCAAATCTATCTGCCATCACGGCAATCAACTGTTTGGCAGGAAGTCGTACTTGTGTATCATATCGTTCGCGATTTTGAGTAAACCATTCACGGTTATTATTTTCAGCTAATTCTTTAAGAAACTTCAGACAGTCTTTTGGAAAACCCGAAAAATGACTCATTATGTCCTCCTTGTTTTAAATCTTGTATTCGGCAATAGAATAATTATTTGTTTCGTAACTGTATTTTTTTCATTACATGTTTACCTATGGTTTTACCTATTCTATTTCCCTCATTACATGCAAGCGGATAATGAATCCCCCCCCAAATTCTACTTATCGATGCTTCTAATGCAGCATCGTGAAAAGAAGAGAATGTTCTCGTAGGATATCCGAAGCGAACTTCCGTATCATCATCAAAACTGATATTATCACCAAATAAATTTGTAAGTATTTGCGCCGATATTGCAGAAATTGTACTGTGTCCGCTCGTATGTTCAGGAAAAGGAGGTGTTTGTAATAATGGCTCCCATTCGGAATCAATAAACTTATGTATAAATGTTATCGGTCTTATTAAATGGTAGCTGTATTTGTCATTCCAACATGCTAAAAAACCATCATAAAGCCCTACGGATAATAATGTATATGCCTCTAATGATTGTATCATAGATTTGTTTAATTTTTTGCAGGCAATAGCCGCAATATTAATCCAGTGTCCGCCCGGTGAAATCATTTGAGTATTAAAAACAAAATGCCCCTGATGCCATGTTTTTATCGGGTTACAATCCCAAAACAATGATATATCTTTTTGCTCTTTCGTTAATGTTTTTGCGAATGTATATACCTCAACATTCTGCTGATAGAAAGCTGACTTCGGATCTTCGCTGTATTGATATGGTGGTACTGCGCGAAACTGTCCTGCCGAATCGAGCGTAAAAGGTCGCATTGTATTAAAATAAGGGTCGAGAGGGTCTGCAAACGCAGGGGGGGTCGGCTCCCATTTGCCTGCATCCCTCGGAAATACATAACGCGAACGTCCCTGGTTACGCACATGTCCGTCATCCTTATACCATATTCTTAATTGTTTAGCTATCTCTTGCGCAAATTTTTTGGATCGTTCGGCAATTTCCGGCGTTGTTTGTGCCGATAATTCTGCCATGTGTACGGTGTACAAACTGTCCGACATATTTGCACGGTATAGTAAATTATTTACAACCGCACGGAATGCCTCAACAACACAAATTTCCCATTTATATTCTTTTCCTGTTTCCGGCTTCGGCATGGTCGGAAAACCCTTTATTTGTCCTTCCAATGAACGGTATTCCGAAAAACCGTGATATGATGATTGATATGCTGCCATATTACAGTATGTATAAAGTCTGCTTATAACAGGGGGCGAAAAACCATCTTTCATAATAATATTCGTAACCATTATATTCCATTCATGAACATATTGTGCCGATTTATCCTTAGTATCAACGGCAAAGACATTGTTCTGAAACAAAACCAATAATAATGCTATAATCACGATACGAAAACAATTCACTGATAACTCTCCTTTTTTCTTTTTAACGGCAAATTATGTACTGTCTATAATAAAACA
>JALHLL010000247.1 GCA_022844575.1 bacterium | reverse complement strand
CCACTTTATAAAGTACAGTCAGGTCAATCGTTACTTCCAGTCCGTCACTGGTCAAAACTTTGATCGCATCATCACCGGCTTTTTCACCTTCATCGTTCACGCCGCTCATGGTATAGTTATGGGTCTTTACATCGATCTTCCTGATATCCAGCAATGGATTCACAAAGTGAAGGCCACTGCCCAGTACCTCGGGCTGTATGCTGCCAAACAATACTTTTACACCCACTTCACCGGCGTTGATCTGTTTCACCGAAGAAACAACGATCCCGATAATAATAAAGCCCACTCCCACCAGGCGGCTAACCGGTTTGAATTTTTCGAGGGCCGGGTTCTGTCTCAGTAAAAGCGGGGTAATGATCAATAAAATAATTCCCAGTACAATTAAAAACATAATAATCGGGTTTAAGACTGCAAGTTCATTAAAAGAATCAAATCTTTAATAAATGCTTTTTACCGCATCCCGTGCTGTCTCAAAGCACAAGCCCGGAATAGTATGAGCTCCGGGCTTGTGTCAGGATTACGCTAAAGGGTTATTTAGCCGTTTCGGTATGTTTTTTAAAATTATCCAGGATAGCCTGCCAGCCGAATTGTTGCATTTCCAGCGGGTTTGCATTCTCTGCTTCAAAGCTTTCCACCACTCTTACGGAACTGCCTTCAGCAATGAAATTAATTTTAGCTTTCCGGTCATCATCCATAGTATACTCAATATATTCATTGGCCTTTACAGCATCATAGGTTCCACCGAAATCAAATCCCGTACTTCCATCCTTTGCTTCCATCCTGGTTACAAACCGGCCGCCAACACGAAGGTCATTTTCTGCACGGGGAGTATGCCAGTCGGGTGAAGCAGTACACCATTGGATAATATGCGCCGGGTTTGTCCAGTATTCCCATACAGTACTAACAGGAGCATTGACAGTACATTCCACTGTCAGCATCGTTTTGTTTTGTGTTTCCATTTCCTTATTGTTTTCGTTGATGTTTTGTTTCCGTCACAAATATCAGTTATCCGGCTGATACAGCAACTGTGTAATTACGACAATCAGGAGGTCGTATACGACAATCATTAAGGATAAATTTGTCGGCATAACAAACAGGCACGGATGATCTTTTAATGACGAAGGTCATAATATCACCGCTTCTCACGATCATAACTTTACCCGTGATTCAATTCAGCAGATGAACATTAATTCAACAACAAATGAAAAAATTAATCTTACTACACGGCTTATTTATAACAGTGGACGTATCACTGTCCTTTAGCTTACAGCAGGAAGACCCCTGGAAAGTACCTGAGAAATATGAAAAATTAAAGAACCCTGTTCCGGCTGATGAATCATCCATCAGTTCCGGTAAAGAGCTATACATTACTTATTGTGTGTCTTGTCATGGCATGGATGGAAAAGGACATGGCAAAAGAGCACTGAGGATGGATAATACGCCGACCGATTTTACCACTGCAGCCTTCCAGCAGCAGACCGACGGAGCATTATTGTATAAGATCTACTCCGGTCATAAAGATATGCCGGGTTTTAAAAATAAAATACCCGGCAATGAAGATGCCATCGAAGGCACCTTTGGCAAAACAAGAATGCCCGGTGACCTGGTGAATTTTGTACGGACATATGCGGGTAAATAATAACGGTTGATTAAAGGCGCATTTAATTAAGGCTTTAAACTTATTATATGAACCCGGTAACATGTATAGGTCTTGCTGTGTGCTTATTGATGACAACAAGCAACGCAAAGGCGCAGATCATTAACCCCAAAAAAATCCTCGAACGCAAAGCAAACAAGGCAATCGAAAAGAAAACCGAACAAGCTGTTGACAGCCTCTTTGACAAAAAAGAGAAACAGGAACCACAGGAAGGAACAAAAGAACCAGCACCTGTTAAAACAGGGAATGCAGAACAAAAGCCGGTTCAGGATACTGTACCGTCTCTTTTTGCTTATTCCAAATTCGATTTTGTACCCGGAGAAAAAGTGATCTTCTTTGATGATTTCAGCCAGGACAATATTGGCGACTTCCCGGCCTTGTGGAATACCAACGGATCCGCCGAAATCGTTACCACCAATTTATTGCCCGGACACTGGATGAAATTTGTTTCCCGTGAAGCCATCTGGACAGATGAATTATTAAAATTGCCGGATAATTACACGGTTGAATTTGACATCATTCCAATTAAAGGGGAAGAAGGAAGAATGGCGGGCTATGATTTCCGGCTGCTGCAAAGTATCAATCCTAAATCATACGATCACGGAGCTGTGCCGGGCAAAGCTGGTTTCCTCTTCAGTTGTGAGTATTTTGGAAGAACCGGTTACCGTACCTATATAAATAGTGACGAAGGTGCTGATCTGGGATTGAGCGGTACAAAAGAAGGTCAGCAATACTACCAGGAGGAGAATAAAAAATATCATATTGCTGTCTGGGTGCAAAAAGCAAGGATACGGCTTTACCAGGATGAGCAAAAGATATTCGATCTCCCCAAAGCCTTTCCACTGACCACTGTTAAAATGGACCGGATCCGTTTTGAAGAAGGGGCCGCTATGGTCAGTAATATCCGGATCGCAATCGGCAATCCTGATATGCGGAGCAAGTTACTCACCGAGGGAAAACTGGTGAGTTATGGGATTTATTTCGATGTGAATAAAGACATGGTGAAACCAGCCTCCTATGCCACCTTAAAAGAGATCGCAGCCGTGCTTACGGAGAATCCTGCTGTCAAGATTAAAATCGTTGGCCATACAGATGCTGATGGTGCAGACGCAGCGAATCTCGATCTTTCCAAACGGCGGGCAGCTTCTGTGAAGAACGAACTGGTAAAATCTTTTGCCATTGATGCCAGCCGTATTGAAACAGAGGGCAAAGGAGAAACACAACCTGTAACCGCCAATGACACTCCGTCTAACAAAGCATTGAACCGGAGAGTGGAGTTTATTAAATTATAAAAAACCTGCTGCCATTCACCATTGAAATATAACGGGAGGGTATATAGTGTACTTGTTATAGTTCTTTAAGTAATTGTCCGCACCCCTTATCCAATGCTTTCATCGCTGCTTCATCTGCCTTGCCATCAAATTTACCCGAGACCTTTTCCTCGGCCCTTTTTGAACCATCAGCTACGCTGGTGAGCTTCAGTGAAGTTTCAATATTGAAAGATGAAGCGGCAGAAGGATCGGTGTTTTTGATCGCCTTCAGTAAACTGCCCACTTTACTGGCCTGTTTGACTTTTGTAAATGTTGTTGTCAGTAAGAGATCACAACCATAATTCTTTGCTTCTTCCTCCGAGCTTACAACGATAGCTTCGGTTTTATCACTGGTAAGAGTGCCAACCAAATGTTTTTGAAGTACCTCCACCTGCAGTGACTCATCCCCTGTCGGGGCCAGTACGGCGATCCTTGTTATCCCTTCTTTTTTAGGAGCATCAGGATCCACGGCAGCAGGCATTTTGTCTGCTTTATCATAACCATACTGCTTCATCAAAGCATTCACATCCATTTTTTCCTGCAGGTCTTCTTCATTTTTAGTTTCCTGGTAACCGATGGGAATCTCAAACAACATCGAATCTAATTTCATAGTAGAAAATTCCAGCGTCTCCAGTGATGTGGCAAACTCGCTGGTCTTTGCAGCGCCATTACCCATGATCATTGTTTTGGTTTCAACCAGGGGAAAACCCATTCGTCCCTTACCACTGCGGCGGGTAACAAACCTGTCTTTACAATCGGGTTGATATTGCCCTCCTTTTACAGCAGCACCACTATAACTTCTTACCGGGCAATTGAACTGTGGCAGGTCAATATACCAGCCATCTGTTTTGATAACCATACTGTCTTTCATCATACAGGCATCCGCAGAAGGTTTTATTTTTTGCGTACTCCACACATGCCGGGCGGTGAAACCGTACATTTTTTTCCGCTCCCCGGTATCGGTGATGCTCTGGTACATATAGATCACCCCGCCTGTTTTGTCCTTTGTCTTGTCAGCAGGAACCGGTTTGCTTTTAACAGCAACAGGTTTCGCATCTTCGTCGATCACTTCCTCTTCCTGTTTGGAAAACGGTTCAATATAATAGAGTTTTTTCTTATCATTTATCTTAATCGTACGCTGCAGGTCGCATTGCTCAATCGTTACCGGGCTCGCAGGGGCTCCCATAAAGCCACCACCTTCGGTCCGCTTGCGCATTCCTTTTACATAGATCGTGGATTCAGACTTCATGCCCGATACACTGGTTGATTGCCGTAACTTATATTGCTGTGCATCTGCAGTATTGACAATTGATAATAATACCAGTACAGTACCAGCAAAAAAGAAGGAGGTGGATTGAATTTTCATATTAACTGTTTGAATTCAAAAATAGATTCACCGGCACTATTAAATTACAGCAATTGTACCAGTTGCAGATAAACATTTATGAATTGTCTTTAACCGGAATAAACTCTTATTAAAGACAGTCTCGTCTTGTTATTCAGCATTAATTTTTCCAGATCGCCCCAACACCTGCCTGCCACAACAACGTATTAAAGGCCGGAATCTGTTTTTCCAGTAGCTCATCTGCCCTTTTCTTTAACCCCATCCATTCGGAGGTCAGTTCTTTCAACAGGTCTAAAGAAGGCTGGTTCACTTTAGGAATATCACTTTCTGTCTGGTTGATGAGGAACATATAATTCGCCGTGAATTTGTTCGGGAAATTCTCTACATCATCATAGGCTTTTGATTTCC
>JALHLL010000246.1 GCA_022844575.1 bacterium | reverse complement strand
TTGATGTTGCATTAACAGCATTACCCGAACCGGTTGTAATTGCAGCACCTGCACCTGTACCGGCATGGTTAACAACAACGCCTGTAGTGGTATTATTAACACCTTGCGCTACATTGATACCTTGTCCACCTTGAGTAGCGTTATTAACAACGATACCATTAGGATTAGCACCAAGATTATTATTGATCATGTTAACATTCAAACCTGCACCTGCTGCACCTGCATTTGTAATCGCAACGGTATTTCCACCGAATCCGGCGCCTGTTTGTGCAGAAACTGCTGTTGAATTTGTTGTAGTAACATTAAGACCAACACCTGTACCTGAACCGGCAATAGCAACAGCCGCACCTGTACCGGCATTATTTACCTGAACAGCGTTCGCACTACTGGTATTATCGGGAACTTCAACAACAAGTGCATTTGACGTATTAGCCAACGTACCGAATGCACGAAGCACCAAAGTAGGTGCCGTACCGCGGTTTGTAAAACGCACCATAGCCGGGAATTGCGGCGTATTGATCGTTGTATCGCCGTCAATCGGGAAATGAAGAACATTATTATTCGACCAGTTCAACGCTTGTGTAGTACTGTTATAGCGTAGAATTTGATTGTTCGCTGTTGGATTGCTTAACCAACCGAAAGAACCGGCACCAGCAGGATCAATACCAACAAGTAAACGGTTGCGACCAACTGTTGCTTGTGTATTTGCATTGCTTGTGATCGTTCCGAGCGAGTTAGCTGTTACTTTACGGAATTGAATTTCCGTACCATCCCAATGTAATACTGTTTCAGAACCGGCAGGAGGATTCAAACGTTTGAATTCGTCACCTTGACCATTTACAGCAAGAACATTCCATGCACCTGCATTCGGGGTTGTTGTAAACAAGCGTGATGGACGTATTGTATTAGGAGCAATATTGAAGTTTCTGATTGTATTGTTTGCAATGTCCGTCCAGCTGATAGAACCCGGAGCTATTTTCGTTGAGTCAATAGCATTGTTGCGGATTTTTTGACGTGTTACTGCACTGTCATAAATTCTATTTGTTTTAACAGCACCTTCCGCAATCTGAGGATTCGGAAAATCACCTGTTAAATCACCGCCGGCAGGACCGCCCGGAGGAAGTGTCAAGCCCGGAGCAAGTTTGCTTTGTGTAATTGCACCGTTTGCAATTTTATCGGATGTTACCGCACCGTTACGAATGGAAGGAGCAGGATATGTTCCGTCCAAATCACCGGTAGCAGGACCTGAAGGTCTTGCAGATCCGGCTACTCTTGCAGAGTCTGCATTATCAGCTGTCGTGGCTCTTGTAGCATTCATAGCATTCATAGCTGTAAATGCATATGGAGCTGTTGTTAAACGTGTTCTCGGGATGAGCTCAGGACCATTATCAATCGAAATACCTAACCAGTACTGACGATCAAAAGGCAGATTAAGATCAACAAGAGTACCAAGCGTTACATCATACAAACCGTTAAGTGTACGAAGTGCTTGCGTTTCTTGCCATAGCGGCTGTCCACCGGCTTCTATATCATAAATCTTAAATGAGAATTGATATATTTGATTTGCTATCGGCTGCCCCTGATTATCTGTCAGTACGCCCTGCGAACTGATAAGTTTCGGAACCTGTGCTTCCATGATATTGGGCGTAGCCAAGTACGAAGAGGCGGCTAACAGACCAACGAGAAAACTTTTTTTCATGCTTTACTCCTGAATAAAAAAAAATAGTTTTTGATTTCTGAATTTGATATGAATTAACGAACTACCGACATTTGCTGGCGAACACGTACAACATCACCGTTATCGGTACGGATTGCCAATTCATACATGTATGTTCCCGCGCTAACCTCTATGCCCGAATCATCGCGCACATCCCATACAACCTGAGCCGATTCTTGAATAGAACTATAGTCGCTTACGAGAGTGCGTATTGCACGACCAACGATATCATAAATCGTAATCGTGACATAACCCGGTGTATTGATTTTGTAATTAATTGTTGTCGAGTTACCATTCACCGGATTCGGCGAATTGTTTAGTAATTCGAATGATTTTACCGGCTCGGGATCACTCACTCCTGTTGTGACCTGCGGTATATAATTACGCGCATCAGCCCAAAAACCGATGCTTAAATTGTCGCCATTACGCTGCGATGAGCCGATTGTCGGCTGACCAAGCGTTGACCACATTTGATATTTACCGTTCGATGCCATCATGACACCGCCGGAGCCAACGACACTTGAGCGCAATACATATGTTTGCTGTGCCGATGCCCCAAGGACATTAACGAGAGCAACTGCTAACACCAGCAGTGCCATCGCCGTTACTTTACTAAGGTATTTGTTCATAACACCTCTCCCAAAAAAAGGTTAAAACTGTACAGTTATTTATTTCAATTTTTACTATCAAATACAACCGCTTATTCGCGGCATTCGCAATCAGCAATAATCGTTCCAAAAAGACGATACAACATTCCAAACCAATTCATTACGAATATCGGTTTGAGAACATTTTACTGATATTTTTAACGTAACACATATAAATATAACAATGTTACGACTAAACTTCCTCGCTGAAACACTCATAATCATGAATAACATGAATACAATTGTCTCCATGAACTCAAGCGGCACAGAACAAAGTGTTCTTATGCCAATCTAATTCACGTTTCCAACAAAACGCGGCGAAAATACTAATTTTCCAGCAAAATCACCCTTAAACTCTTTCCGCTTGTATTTTTTTTTTCTTCACGAAACAAAATTTTACATGCTTCACGATTTCGGTTATCCGTTTTTAACGATACCATATACCTCGTTAATTATTTTTTTTATTTACAGTTACAAGCATTCCGCTCCGCTTCGCTTATTCACAGCGCAATTTTTTGCACCATTGTTCCCTAATTCATTGTTTTCAAGCTTTTACTTTTACTTTTTCAGACAAATACACCCGATTTCGGATATGAATAACCATATTTTGGCTCTTGTCAGACATTCAATACAAGTGTGTAAATTTTTCCACACACCTTTGTCAAAGAACTTTCCACATCCTGCAATTACTTTGCCAAAGCACTGCTTCTACGTTCACGTATAACAGTAACCCTTATTTGTCCGGGGTATTCCATTTCATTTTCTATTCTGCCTGCTATATTGTGTGCCAATGAATCTGCAAGCAAATCATCCACTCTTTCCGGTTCTACCAATACTCGTACTTCTCTTCCTGCCTGAATTGCATATGTCTTTGTAACACCTTCAAAACTCATGGCAATTTCCTCAAGTTTTTCAAGGCGTTTAATATAGTTTTCGACGGATTCTCGACGCGCACCGGGACGCGCACCGCTTATTGAGTCAGCCGATTGAACCAAAACGGCAATCGCCGATTCCATTTCAATATCTTCATGGTGTGCTCCGACCGCATTGCATACAAGGGGATGTTCTTTGAATTTTTTACATAATTCCATACCAAGCAATGCGTGAGGTCCCTCAATGCTTCTATCTACACATTTACCGATATCATGTAATAAACCGGCGCGTTTCGCCTGATTAACATCCAACCCGAGCTCTGATGCCATTACACCGCATAAAAAGCCCACTTCTATAGAGTGTCCCAATAAATTTTGGCCATAACTGGAGCGATATTTCATTTTGCCGATATATCGTACAAGTTCCGGATGAATATTATGAATACCAAGTTCCAACATGGCATTTTCGCCCACTCTTGCCAATTCCTCTTCAAGTTCTTTTCTGGCTTTCTCTACCACTTCCTCAATTCTTGCCGGATGAATGCGCCCGTCGGACATCAATCTATCGAGTGCTACTCGTGCTACTTCTCTACGAAAGGGGTCGAAACCCGAAATCACCACAGCTTCCGGAGTATCGTCAATAATAAGATCAATACCGGTGGCAGCTTCAAAAGCACGAATATTACGCCCTTCGCGTCCGATGATACGACCCTTCATTTCCTCGCTTGCAAGATTTACAACCGAAACGGTTGTTTCTACCGAGTGATCCGAGGCCGTTCTCTGAATTGCCTGAATTACTATTTTTTGTGCTTCTTTTTGTGCGGAAGACTTCGCATCGTCGCGTATATCCTTAATAAGTTGTGCGGCTTCACTACGCGCATCATTAAGCATGTTTTCAATAAGATACTTTTTTGCATCCTCGCGCGACATACCTGTAATACGCTCTAAACGGACAGTTTGCTCCTGAACCAAACGTTCGATTTCTTGACGGCGTGACTGTGTCTCCTCTTCCGTTTTTGTTAACTGTTCTTTTTTGCCTTGAAGTTCTTTTTCCGAAACCTGAACACTTTTTTCCTTGCGTGAAATCAGTTCCAGTTTACTTGCAACACCTTCTTCTCTTTGCTTCAGTTGTTTTTCCTGTGCTTGCAACTTATTGCGCTTTGTTTGCGCATCGGATTCAAACTCTTGTTTTTTACGATGCCATTCTTCTTTTGCTTCAAGCATCTTTTCTTTTTTTATCGCTTTGGCTTCTTTATCGGCTTCATCAAGAAGCAGTTTCTTTCTTTCTTCCGCTTCGGCAATTTTTGCCAAAGCCAGTCTATTACCTGCAAAGTAAGCAACAAGAAAACCGCCAATTAGACCGACAACACCCAAAACAACAGCAATCATCATTTCGTTCATGACATAGCCCTGTTATGTAATATGTTGTGATATAAAGTATTTTGAGCTACGAACATGTACGGTTTCATTCCGCTTTTTTATCGGATTATGAAACATAAACCGCATCACCCTTCTCTTGTCTGTTAATAAAGAACATC
>JALHLL010000245.1 GCA_022844575.1 bacterium | reverse complement strand
ATTTGACGGTATTATGTTACCCAAAATGATCGTTACGGAATCGCCCGGTTTTACGATAAAAATGTCATTGAATTATACTTTCAACGAGAATATTAACGAAGCCGAATTTGCACCGAAGCAATAAATAAATTCCGAACACTGAAAAATGGCTGCTTAGAATTTTAAGCAGCCATTTTTATTTATGAGGAGCATATTATACTGTTGTTGTCATAGATAAGCGATAGAACGCAGGTACTATTTCATAAGTTGGTTCATCGTTTACGGCAAACGGAAACTTTAGAATAAATGTAGTACCGAATCCTGCCTCAGATTCGGCATATATACTTCCATTATGCATAGTAACAAACTCCTTTACAATGCTTAAACCTAATCCGGTTCCCTTAATTGTTTCGGTGCGATTCGAGCGAAAGAAAGGAGTGAAAATATGTGGAAGGTCAGCTTCCGAAATACCTACACCTCT
This sequence comes from bacterium, assembly GCA_022844575.1. Taxonomy (GTDB): domain Bacteria; phylum Bacteroidota; class Ignavibacteria; order Kapaibacteriales; family UBA961; genus UBA2353. Next base: position 4,383 of record JALHLL010000245.1, on the reverse strand, counting down.
ATCACGTACTTCAAGAACAATATTCGAATCTCTGGCAAATAAGGAGATATTGATAATTGTTCCGGCTGTAGAATACTTCATACTGTTCGTTAATAAATTCCTTATTATATGACGCATTAAACGCTTATCCCACAACACATGCGGAATAGGATGCTCATAATCGTACTCAATACGATGCGTAGGGGAATTAAAGGTATCCGTAAACTCTTGTATAATGTCACGTGCTGTTTCAGCCGGATCAACATTATCGGGGCGATACATTGATGAAAGAGACTCTGCAGATGATTGAGCCAACAAATCTTCTATTAATGTAGTAAGCTCATCGGTTCTTTGTCTGATGCTTAGAATAGTCTTTAAACGCCTGTCACTATCCATTCTATCATAATAATGTTGCAATAGCTCGGAAGCAATGGAAATACCTGTAAGAGGGGTTCTGAATTCATGGGAAACGGTATAAACAAATCGCGATTTAAGAGTATTGAGTTGACGCTCTTGTTCAAGGGCAGTTCTTAATTCTATCTCAGCCAATTTTTGTGCGGTAATGTCGAATCCCGAGCCCATTATTTCCTCAATTTTTTTTGTCCTTCTGACAGGCTCCAACGATACAAGCATAACTCTGTCTTGATAATTTACCTCAAACTGAATACTCTCTCCGGAAAATGCTTTCTTTACATTTGGCATAAAAACCGAATAGGTTTTTTCAGTAAAAATTTCCGTTAATGTTTTATTACGTACTAAGCGGGACGGTATGGAAAACTGCTCCGCTATCATGCCTTCGGAAAATAAAAAGTAGTATTCGCCTTCGTCATGATAAATCATAAAAACATGATGCTGAATTAATCGAAGTAATTGCCTGACTTCATCTGGTAAAGTAAGTAGCATCGCAGTTGTTAGTGAATGAAAAAATATATAAAAGAAATGGCGACAAGATGCAAAGTACGGCGTAGGTTCATAATTTCTATCTTCGTAAACACGATATTAGGAAATAATAAAATGTACAAATACTTACTTATATGTCTTATACTCAGTTCTGGTAGTACCGTTACTCTTATTGCTAAAAACGACTCTTCGGAAGTATCTCCAATACGATTAGGTACTGTTGCCGGTATCACAACAGCCGGTTTTATCTACGGGCATGCCTTACAAAATAACTTGTGGTGGAAGGGTGAAAAAACAGACTTCTACTTTAACACCGACCGCGACTGGGAATATGCTTTAGGTGCTGATAAGTTAGGTCACGCATTCTTTTCGTTTCTCGTAAGTAGTTTTTATTCTGATATGTTACTGTGGTCTGGTGTTGATACAGCCACTGCTATATATTCAGGGACAGGCATTGCATTGGCATATCAAACTTATGTTGAAATTCGTGATGGTTTTTCCCGCGATAATGGAGGTGGTTATCTCGGCTTTAGTCCTATGGATATGGCTGCGAATACACTTGGAGCGGGTTTTCCTATTGCGCAATACTATATTCCGAGTTTACGTAATTATTCCTTAAAAATCAGTTTTGACTGGCAGAAATATGATAAAAATAAGTTCGGAGCAATTATTGATGATTATGAAAATACAACACACTGGTTAGCGATTAACTCAAGGGCAATTATTCCCGAAGAGTGGCGCGAAACGTGGTATCCCGCATGGATTGGTTTTGCAATCGGGCATAGTGTAAACGGATTAAATGCATATGGCGGAGGAAATCATGAATTGTATATTTCTTTGGATTGGGATATAGAAGCAATACCGATTTCGGGTGGTTTATGGAATGTTCTGAAAAGAACCATTGGTAGATATCGTTTACCTGCTCCGGCAATAAGAATAATGCCTGAGATAACTTGGTTCGGGCTGAAATTATAATATCAGTAGTAAACTTACATAAGTAATAAAAAAGGGTATATCCCACGCGGATATACCCCTCACAGCAATATAGTTATAAAGACTACTGTTTATTCTTGGGTGTTTTTACAACAAATACCGGACACGGTGTTTTGCGAAGAACCCTCTCGGTTGTACTACCGAAAAGTATATGGTCGAGGCCACTTCTGCCATGAGTAGCAATGCAAATCAGATTAATACCGTTTTCGGCCGCATAACGATCAATTTCGTCAGATGCTCTACCGGCAGTGTTGATTGCCGATACGACACTAAATCCGTCTGCCTTTAAGGAATCGTTAAGAGTTTTCATTTCAGTTTCTGCAGCTTTCATATATTCTTGTTCCACATCCAAAAAGCCAACTTGAGCATAACCCCAATTGACCGGATATGATACCGGTTCGATAACATGTAAAAGATGGATAACTGCATTGTTTTGCTGCGCAAGTTCTTTGGCGTATCCTAAGGCATGTGTGGCATTATCGGAAAAATCCGTCGGCACTAAAATTGAATTGATGGCATACATAAATATCTCCGAAGACTATAATTTTTTATTTAAGTTCACTGACGATTTGCAAAAACTTAGTGTGCAAATTAACACTGTCAGCTTCATGGTCGGATGATATTTCTCATTTTTGCCAATAATGAAATGTCTTTTATATACTTAGGGAGGGATTGATATAATGAACCAGCGACAATTGACCCATGCTGAGCCTGTGGATGAGCAGGAAATATTTTCTCTTACACGTCCCGATAAAAACCTATTACAACTGTATGTATTGTATGCGCTCGTTACAATGGTAGCTTTTCCATTTGTAATGCTACCTTTGTATTTTAGATATCGTACTATGCGCTATCGTTTTGATACGGAGGGTATAAGTGTTTCGTATGGCATATTATGGAGAAAGGAAAGTTATACAACATATAGCCGAATTCAGGATATTCATGTTACAAGGAATATTCTGGAAAGGTGGCTTGGCTTGGGTACAGTTGATATTCAAACGGCCTCGGGTAGCTCAACTGCGGAGGTATGTATTGTAGGGGTTAGGCAGTTTGATAATATTCGTGATTTCCTTTATGCGCGAATGCGCGGTGTCAAGTTAAAAGGAAATGAAACGAACGTGAAAAGCAATAGTTCGGATAATGAAGTAATAGAAACACTTAGAAAAATTAAAGAGGATTTGAACGCTGTCAGACAAAGTCTGGAGACGAAAAGAAATGATTGAAAAATTAAAGGAATTTTTAGCCCCACTACTTAAAATTGATTTAACCGCACCACATATTCCGGCGGGTCATGAGAACGATACATATCTGCGAGCAGTCAGAGCAAGTCCTCGTTTCCTCTCAATGCGTTATACATTATTATCGCTCTATGGTTGTATGTGGTTACTGCTTATACTGATAGGAACAATCGTTACGGTATTCATTCCTTTTTCTTTATGGTTACTTACTCCGCTTATTGCACTTATTATCGGAATGAAGGTTTTGCTGATGTATATTACAACACGTATTGATTATGATATGCGTTGGTATATTATTACAGATACGACATTGCGTGTTCGTTATGGAGTATGGGCGGTGCAAGAGATAACCGTATCCTTTACCAATGTACAAAATGTAAGAATTGTGCAAGGTCCTGTTGAACGTTTATTCGATATATCCACATTAATAATTGATACTGCCGGTGGTGGGAATGCCGACCGTGATCCGTATGCCAAGGGACACCGCGCAATTTTGCGTGGTATTGAAAACCCAAAGGAGGTGCGTGATATGATATTAACCGTATTGAAAATGAATAGGGAGACAGGATTAGGCGATCCTGATGAGAAACAGATTTCGCAAGTATTTGATTCGGAAATTAAGAATGAGTTAAAACTTATTGCTAATGAGACAGGAATGTTAAAGCAAATATTTACATCATCCGTTGCTTAAAAATTATGGGAAAGTTCCTCAAAAGTCTATTTAAATGGATTTTTCGGCTAATAATAGCTTTTATTGTCGGCAGTGTATTACTTACTGCATTATATACATATGTAAATCCGCCTTTTACTCCTTTAATGCTTATAAGAGTTTTTGAAGGGTGGTTCGACACAAAATCTACCGGAATTACGAAGGAATGGAAAGATTATGAGGAAATTTCTCCGAATGTATTCAAAGCGGTAATGTCCGGCGAGGATGCGCGATTTATGCAACATGAAGGATTTGATTGGAAAGCCATAGAAAGAGCGCAACGTTTAAATAAAACGCGCAAAAGACCATTGGGTGCAAGTACTATTTCCATGCAAACATCAAAAAATACTTTTCTATGGCATGGCCGTAATTATGTGCGAAAAGGATTGGAAGCATATTATACGGTTTTAATTGAAGCATTATGGGGTAAAAAAAGAATACTGGAGGTATATGTAAATGTTATTGAGTGGGGCGATGGTATTTACGGCGTTGAGGCGGCATCGAAATTTTATTTTAATAAATCCGCCTCTCAGTTAACACAAAGGGAAGCCGCATTGTTGGCGG
>JALHLL010000244.1:697-4862 GCA_022844575.1 bacterium | reverse complement strand
CTACGAGCCGCAGATTATAATTATCTGCCATCGCCGGATGATATTTATGTTTCCCCTTCGCAGATTAAAAAATTCGGATTACGTACCGGAGATACGATACGCGGTCAGATACGACCGCCCAAAGACGGTGAAAGATTTTTTGCGCTTTTAAAAGTTGAAAGTGTAAATTTTGTTGCGCCGGAAATTATGCGCGATCGTACGATTTTCGATAATCTTACTCCTTTGTATCCTACGGAGCGTTTGAAACTTGAGACGGTTCCGAATGAATATTCCGCCAGAATTATAGATTTGTTATCGCCTATCGGTAAAGGGCAACGCGGACTCATCGTATCGTCACCTAAATCAGGTAAAACTGTTATTCTTCAGAAATTGGCAAATAGTATTGCGCGCAATCATCCGGAAGTAAAATTGATTGTATTGCTTATTGATGAACGTCCTGAAGAAGTAACTGACATGGAACGTTCGGTACGAGCCGAAGTAATTTCATCAACATTCGATGAGCCACCCGAAAGACACGTACAAGTTGCCGATATGGTTCTTGAAAAGGCGCGCCGTTTGGTTGAAGCGAAACAGGATGTTGTTATTCTTCTTGATTCCATAACCCGTTTAGCACGTGCCCACAATACGGTAGTACCTCATTCGGGTAAAATCCTTTCAGGTGGTGTGGATGCTTATGCCCTGCACAAACCGAAAAGATTTTTCGGAGCAGCGCGTAATATTGAAGAAGGTGGTTCGCTTACGATAATTGCTACAGCACTTGTTGATACGGGTAGTCGTATGGATGAGGTAATTTTTGAGGAATTCAAGGGTACAGGTAATATGGAGTTGGTATTGGATAGAAAACTTGCCGAACGCCGTGTATTCCCTGCCATTGATGTTAATAAATCGAGTACGCGTCACGAGGAGTTATTAATGACAGGAGAAGAGTTGACTAAGGTTTGGGTACTCCGCAAAGTACTTAATGAACTTACTCCTATGGATGCAATCGAATTATTAACCGACAGAATGAATAGTGCAAAGAACAATCGTGAGTTTTTGCAAACGCTTAACAGTTAAAAAACGAATACTATAGATGTTAATGAGGGGTTGTCCGGTAGGGTAGCCCTTTTTTTGTATAAGGAAATGATTACGAAAACGGTGTTTTATTCCATAAGAAAATTATACATCGTTTCTAAATCTCCAAAAGGAATGCCGCGAAGCTGTAAAAAAAAGAAGTAGAATTGTAAGGAGAAGAGTAAGACAATGCCAAATAACTGTTACAACGAAAGGTATGTGCGTTATGTACTTAGGCATCTCGGAGATTATTGATACTTTCATAAACAGTATAATGACGAAACCGAGTGAAGCAATAATAAATCCGACAAATAAAGCGAAGAGAAAGAAAAGAATCCAAGGTGATGCAGAGAACATAGCTGAAGCACCGCATTGAGAGAAAATTACAGCATCGTAACACACACGTTTCCCTATTATAACAGCAGTGCATAAAGAAAAAAGTAACAGGGTCATACAAAACAGTAGAGTGAAGAAAAATGTCGTGTGTTTGTATGAATTATACAGTACCAAGTAAATATTCTGCTCTGCTGTATTATAATGAATATTATCTATAAGTGGCAATCTTTCACATAATTCAGTTATCTCGGAGAAACCGTTGCTTCCTTCGCAAAGCAATCCGGGATGAATTGCTATAATGGAAGGAAAATCGGCTGCTTTCAATACGGAGTCGTTTATGATTCCCAATTCGTTCTCCACAAATCGCGTAGATTCTTGCGGTGTGATAATAGTTAATGAATCTATAAGCGGTGACATTCTTAGCACTTCGGCAGACTGTTTCAAATCACTCGAATCCACACTGATAATAAAGGAAACATGGTTGAGTTGTTGTTTAAGAGATGAGTTTGCACCCTGTGTATGGTAAAAAATAAAGCCATACACGATAAAAGAAAAGAGCAGAACACCGATGATTGAGAAGAAGAGCATTTTCTCACGTCGGATAAGTCGAAAAGCCAAAGTTATGATGAATCGGATTTGCATGGCGCAAACATACGGCTTTTCATGATTTCGTACTTTATCAGTATCCTTTAATACTTTTATGTAACGGTATTCTTGATATCGTGTTACGAATAATTGATGTGAAAAAGGCGTAGAGTTCGATATCTGTTCACGTTAAAAAACCGTAAATAGAGCCGTTTTCATTGTTAGACTATAAATCTTGTGTAAATTTGTAGTCTTTGATATATTAACTGACGTAAAAAGCCGCATTGATAGGCATACACGTTTATTCTTTCATCAGTAAAGGGTTATCTTGTTATGGCGGACTTATCAAAAATCCGAAACATCGGAATTTCCGCACACATTGACTCGGGTAAAACTACGCTAAGTGAGCGTATATTGTTTTATACGGGTAAAATACATGCAATTCATGAAGTTCGCGGCAAAGACGGCGCGGGCGCAAAAATGGATTCAATGGATCTAGAACGCGAAAAAGGTATCACGATTCAATCAGCTGCTACATTCTGCGAGTGGGGTGATAATCACATCAATCTTATTGATACACCGGGTCACGTTGACTTCACTGTCGAGGTTGAACGAGCTTTACGGGTACTTGATGGAGCCGTTTTGGTTCTTTGTGGCGTGTCGGGTGTGCAAAGTCAGTCTATTACGGTTGACCGCCAAATGAAAAGATATAGCGTTCCGCGTTTGGCATTTATTAATAAACTCGATCGTTCGGGTGCAAATCCTATTCGTGTAGCACAACAATTAAAAGAAAAATTGTACCATCGTCCGGTAATAATGAATATGCCGATCGGCATTGAAGACCGCTTATCGGGTGTTGTGGACTTAATAGAAATGAAAGCGGTTTATTTCGACGGAGATAATGGTGAAAATCTTCGTTATGAAGAGATTCCGGCTGATTTGATGGACGAAGCAAAAAAAATGCGTCATGACCTTGAGGAGGCAATTGCCGATTATGATGATGCGATAGCCGAAAAATTCCTTCTTGAAGAAAAAATTTCCATTGAAGAGTTGAAGCCGGTTATTCGTCGCGAAACGATTAATCTTAACATTACTCCTGTCTTCTGCGGTTCGGCTAAGAAAAATACCGGCGTTCAGCTTTTGCTAAACGGTGTTATTGATTATTTGCCTTGTCCGACGGACGTTACAAACGAAGGTCTTGACCAAAACAACAATGAAGCTAAAGTAGTACTTAGTTCCGATGGAAGTTCACCGCTTGTTGCGCTTGCTTTCAAATTGGAAGACGGCCGCTTCGGTCAGTTGACATATATGCGTATTTATCAAGGTACTCTTCGCAAAAGCGATACAATCTACAATATGGCGAATGGTAAAAAGGTAAAAGTACCTCGGGTCGTTCGTATGCACTCCAATGAGATGCATGATATTGATCAGGTAGGTGCGGGTGAAATTGTTGCCTTATTCGGTGTAGAATGCGCCTCCGGTGATACCTTTACCGATGGTAGTGTTCAAATAACGATGACATCTATGTTTGTTCCTGAGCCGGTAATCGAACTTGCGGTAACACCGAAAGACAAAAGTGGTCAAGTTAGTTTCTCGAAAGCATTAAATCGTTTTACGAAGGAAGATCCTACTTTCCGCGTTTATCGTGATGAAGAAAGTGGAGAGACGATTATTAAGGGAATGGGCGAATTACACCTTGAGATTTATATTGAACGGATTAAACGTGAATATAATACCGATATCATTGTAGGGCGTCCGAAAGTTGCTTTCCGTGAAGCGATTACGCAAAAAGCGGAATTTAACTACACTCATAAAAAACAAACGGGTGGTTCGGGTCAATACGGGCGTGTTGCCGGATATCTTGAGCCATTGCCATCCGATGCCGTAGAAACGTATGAATTTGTGGATGACATTGTGGGTGGGGTTATTCCTCGCGAGTATATACCCGCTTGCGATAAAGGCTTTAAAGAGCAATTAGGCGATGGTCAGCTTATAGGTCAGAAGGTAGTAGGTGTCCGCGTTGTATTAAACGACGGTCAGTACCACCCTGTTGACTCTTCGGAAATGGCATTTAAGACTGCTGCGATGACAGCAATACGTGAATGCTACTCAAGTGCTAAGCCGGTTATTCTCGAGCCGATTATGAAGTTAGAAGTAAGTGCGCCGGAAGAGTTCCAAGGTGTTGTTATCG
>JALHLL010000244.1:0-687 GCA_022844575.1 bacterium | reverse complement strand
CGGTCAGATAAATCAACGTCGTGGAGTAATTATGGGTACGGAAACAGATGGAGGATACGTAACGATTGAATCGGAAGTGCCGCTATCAGAAATGTTTGGCTATTCTACCGATATACGTTCCGTAACGCAGGGTAAAGGCGAGTTCAGCATGGAATTTGCCAAATATGCTACTGTGCCTAAGCAGGTACAAGATGATATGGTAAAAGAATATCAAGCTAAACGTGCACGTGGCGAGCGATAAATTATGGAGTTAATCGAAGGGAGTTTTGAAAGAAAAACTCCCTTTTTTACTCTTTTTTTGAAATTTATTTGCATAATATTAATTAGTTCCTTAATTTTGCTGGCTCTTCACACAGCCATTGTGTTAGGATAATAAACGACAGGAGAAAGCGGTGCCAACAATAGCACAATTAGTTCGTAAAGGACGTCAAGCAGTAAAATACAAAAGCAAATCGCCGGCGTTAATGGCGTGTCCGCAACGTCGCGGAGTTTGCACTCGTGTTTATACGACAACGCCGAAAAAGCCGAATTCGGCACTTCGTAAGGTTGCGCGTGTTCGTCTTACGAATGGTATTGAGGTTACTGCGTATATACCGGGTGAAGGTCATAACTTGCAAGAGCATTCAATCGTAATGATTCGCGGTGGTCGTGTTAAGGATTTGCCGGGTGTTCGTTATCATATCGTTC
>JALHLL010000243.1 GCA_022844575.1 bacterium | reverse complement strand
GACAACATTCATTATGCCTATTGCGATACTTTCTTCTTTTGATGCTATTCATAAAAGACAAAAAGAATATTATATCATGGTATTATTACTCCAGTTCGGAATGACAGGGGTATTTCTTGCACTTGATACGTTCCTATTCTACGTTTTTTGGGAATTGATTCTGATACCGATGTACTTTATTATCGGTATTTGGGGTGGAAAAGATAAAATATATGCTGCCTTAAAGTTTTTCCTTTATACTCTTGTCGGCTCACTTTTAATGTTAGTCGCTATTGTATATCTCGGTTTAGCATATGCAGAGGCGCATGGCGGAATGTTTACGATGGATTTGTTGAAGCTACGTGAATTTGCTCCGACTTTGGATTTTGAAACGCAACGTTGGTTATTTCTCGCTTTTGCTTTATCATTCTGTATTAAAGTTCCCGTTTTCCCATTGCATACTTGGTTGCCGGATGCACACGTTCAAGCACCGACGCCTGGTTCGGTTATACTTGCCGGAGTATTGTTAAAAATGGGTACATATGGTTTGATTCGTTTTAATATGGAAATGTTTCCGCAGGCAATGTTCCATTATGCTGATGCTTTTGCAATTTTGGCTGTTATCGGTATTATATATGGTGCTTTGGTTGCAATGGTTCAAACAGATATTAAAAAATTGGTTGCCTATTCATCTGTAAGTCACTTAGGTTTTGTTGTATTAGGAATTGCTTCTATGACAGTTGAGGGAATTCAAGGTGCGATTATACAAATGGTGAATCACGGTCTTTCAACGGGTATGTTATTCCTCTGTGTCGGCATGATGTATGAGCGTCGTCACACGCGCGAAATTTCCGAATATGGCGGCATTACGAAGGTAATGCCCAAGTTTGCCGTTTTATTTACGATTGCAATGCTTGCTTCGGTCGGTTTACCCGGTCTTAACGGTTTTGTTGGTGAATATCTTACTCTTTTCGGCTCTTTCCAATCGAAATTCTTATCAACAAATTGGTATTCCATTTTAAGTGCTTCGGGTGTAATTTTTGCAGCTGTATATTTACTTTGGATGTTCCAAAGAGTAATGTTCGGTACAAATGATAATCCGCATAATCATCATCTGAAGGATTTAAGTACTAAGGAATATGCCATGCTTATTCCGATGGTGATATTTATTGTGTGGATAGGAGTTTATCCGAAAACGTTTATGCAGTTTTCAGAAAAAAGCACACAAACATTAGTCGGTAAATTGGAAACAATAAAGTTCGGCACAAGCGCATATCAATCAGCGAAATAAGGGTTTCGCAAAAAAATATTTACAGCATTAAATTTACGGATATTAGATGCATATTGATTTCATACTTGCGGCACCAATTGTATTTTTATCGGTTATGGCGACCTGTGCAATGGTGATTGATGCCCTAAAAATCAAAGGAAACTCAAGAACTACATTTCTATTCAGCATATATGTTTTAATCGGTACGACTCTTTTATCGGTTTTAACATTTGCTCCGCATAGTCATTTTAGTTTGATTGCTTTGTTACATAATTTTAATTGGACACCTGCACCCGAAACAATTCATTCGAGTTTAAGTGCTTTTAAAGGTATGCTTACAACAGGCGGATATGGAAGTTTCTTTGATGTAATCTTTGCACTCGGCGGCATCATGACAATTTTAGCTGCACGACCTTTTTTGGAAAGCGAAAAGTTAGAACATCCTGAATTCTATACCCTTATACTTTTTTCCGTAGCCGGAATGATGCTTATTGCACACTCTGCTAATATGCTGACTCTTTTTATCGGTATTGAAGTGATGTCCGTTTGCTTTTATATACTTTCCGGTTATGTCCGAACGAATGAAAAGGCGATTGAATCTTCGTTAAAGTACTTTTTGTTGGGTGCTTTTGCAACGGGTTTTCTTATATACGGTATGGCTTTAATCTATGGTGCGACAGGTAGTATGGATTATCACCATATTGCCGAAGTGACTTATGGTGAAATACGTTTCCCGACATTATTGCTTATAGGTGTAGGGCTTATTACTGTTGGTTTGGCTTTTAAAACGGCGGTGTTTCCGTTTCACCAATGGGCTCCCGATGTTTATAGTGGTGCCCCGACTGTTGTTACGGCATTTATGAGTACGGCAGGCAAAGCGGCATCTCTTGCGGCTTTTATACCGATTGTACAGATTCTTATGCCTTCGGCTATGGGGTATGATGGTGGGAATAAAATACAGTTACTTTTTGCCGTTATATCAGCGATTACAATGTTGGTCGGCAATATTTCGGCTTTGGCTCAAAAGGATGTAAAAAGAATGTTGGCTTTTTCATCGGTGGCACATGCAGGGTATTTGATGATGGGTTTAGTAGCAGGGAATGGTGCAGGTGTAACAGGTATTATGTTCTACTCGGCTTCTTATTTATTTATGCAGTTCGGTTCCTTTATTATTCTTTCGGTAATAGAGCGTTCGGGGCAAAAGGATTTTTCTTTAGAAGCTTTTAATGGATTTAGTAAACGGCATCCGGTTCTTGCAGCACTGATGGCTGTATTTATGTTCTCCCTTGCAGGTATTCCTCCTTTTGCGGGTTTCTTTGGTAAATATTATTTATTTACGGCAGCAATAGAAGCCGGATTTACATGGCTTACACTTATAGCTGTATTATCATCGGTAATATCTGTCTATTTTTACATAGGTTTGATTGTGAATATGTACTTTAAGGAAAGTTCCGATCAAGAACTCGAATCGAATACGGGCTTATCTGCAATATCATTAGTTATTTCAATAACAGGTGTTATTGTTTTAGGTCTATTACCATCTTCGGTTTTATCACTTGCACAGGCAGCATTTGGAATACATTAAACCATCTGGAATTCAATATAGAGCGGGCATTACATTTGTTCATGTAATGCTCTTTTTTTTCCTATGCGCCGCAAATGTTTCCTATGCGCAAGTTTCGGCTTCGATATATGTTGAAAAGGAAAATAGAGTAAAAGATACTGTTGATTTTGGTATTGTATATTATGAAGATGTCCAAACTGTAAAGAATAAAAAGGTAATCCGAAAAATCTATATAGAAAATACCGGAAAAACTGAGTTACGGGTACCTGACATTCTTGCTCCTTACTTTCTTGTAAGTCAAATAAATCAAACTACTGAAGAACATAGGGAATTTGGTAATCAAAATCCTGTTCCTCAATTAATCCTTCCAAACTTAACTGATAGTGTTTACGTTTACTATGCACCTTCGCTTGATACGGCCTTCGATTCACCGATAGGAATCCGTGTCGCTAAAGTTACTCTAAGACCATGTCCAATAATGGATGATACCTGTACAACCGATATTGCAAAGTTGCCGATTAAACAAGATTTTATTGCTAAAGTATATAAATCTCCTTATCCGTTAACTGCTGTAAAAGAGTATATAAATTTTGATTCAGTTTATGTAAACACATTTGCAACAGATAAAAAGCAAATCATATTCAGAAATATTTCCCCACGAAATATTGTTCTTGACAAACCGACGCTAAATGAACTCGGTACAACGATAAAGGATGAATTTTCTCTTGACCCTTTAGATGGAAATAAACCCCTTGATGTAGGTAATGAGATACCGGTTACTTCACAATATTTCCCTAAGAATAGAGGAGCCGATAGTGCCTTTATTAAGTTCACTTATACTCCCGGAAGAAATGAACTGAGAGATTCTTCAATCTCCAAACTTTATGGCTTCGGAGCGCAGCATGAACTTACTATACTCTCGGTAACGGGTAATACAAGCGGTGTATCTGTGAAAGGTAAAAACCTTATAGAGTTAGACCCTTTGCCTGTAAATTCCGATAATGAAATCACAGTGTTTTTCGAGAATACGGGGAATATAAATACGGGCTTTACGGAGCAGTTACTCGAGGGCGATATTGATCAGTTTCAGATTACAAGGCGAATGGATACCGTAAGGGATTTAAAGCCTACACAGCGTGACTCTGTTAAAATCAAGTTCAGCCCTCGAAGGGAAAGCGACAGAGGATATTATGAAGCGAATCTTATCTTAAGAAATAATATTGGTGGAAGAATACCTTCAGCGCCTGATTCGGTTCGTCGTACATCAATTACCATCATGGCGAAAGCATTTGCACCTGTTTTAACCGTTATAGGAACCCAAAGTGACACTATACGATTTGGCGAATTCAATTTACCTTTCTCTAAAGATTGTAAAATCAGCCATATAGATGACACGCTTCTTATTCGTAATACGGGGAATACAACGTTAAAAATCCAGACACCGGAAATTGTATCCGGCGCGAGTTCGAAATTTTTATTACTCAACGCTGTTGCGGATACGATTACCGAAGAGAGTGAAAAATCATTGATTATTCGCTTTTATCCTGAAAACGAGGGGTTGAACGAGGCACAAATAGAAATACGATCAAACGATCCGTTCAGAAAAAATAAAGTGATTACACTTCTTGCAACCGTTAATCCTCCTGATACGATAAAACTGGCAGCTCCGAACTTTTCAGCACGAGATGGGGAACGCATTATTGTTCCACTATACTGCCGTTCCGGTGCAATTAGAAATGCACAAAGAGTAGTTACTACATTTAATTATGAGTCAAGTACTATAAGAGTAATAGGAGCACGATCTGCCGGTTCATCTGCCGGTGGTAATGTTCAGGTTCAAACTATTGAAGAAGGTGTTACGACAGTTTCAGTCAATGCCTCTTCCGCCGGAACATTTTTTCCAAATGATACTTTATGCCTTTTGGAATTCAGTACATATTTGGGTAATGTGGATAAAATACCGATTGTATTAAGTGCATCCGCAATAGGTACGCACGATTGTCCCGAACGTTTTGTACCGAGCGAAGCACAAGGTTCATTTATCATTGACTCTGCTTGTTTGTTGGCG
>JALHLL010000242.1 GCA_022844575.1 bacterium | reverse complement strand
AGTTTATGCTAAAGCATACTCGCGAGGAAGACTTAGGTCTATTTATAAAGTTCAGCGGAGTGGAGAAACCGAAAAGTATTGATGAAGTAAGTACGATAACGATCATACCCGCTTACGCTATCTCAGAATTACGAATAGCTTTTCAAATCGGTTTTGTGATATTCATACCCTTTTTGGTGATTGATATGATTGTATCGAGCATTCTTATGTCATTAGGTATGATGTTATTACCGCCTCAGCTTATTTCATTGCCATTAAAGGTATTACTTTTTATTCTTATTGACGGCTGGCATCTACTGATTCGGTCGCTTATGGATAGTATTATGACGGGCGGATGATAATGAGATTAAACTCTCTCTTTTTTGAAACTAATGGTAAGAGAATACATAATGTCTGATGAATTCGTTACGCAAATCATACGAGACGCTTTCTACTATGTTCTTATAGTGGCAGGTCCCTTACTTCTGTTAGCACTGGTCGTCGGGCTTGTTATTTCCATTTTTCAGGCAGCCACTTCTATCAATGAGCAAACATTATCATTCGTACCCAAACTGATTTTAGTATTCGTGGTAACAATATTGGTTATGCCCTTTATGCTTTCCAATATTAAAACATATGCAATCAGCATGTTTAACTTAATACCAACGCTCAAATAACAAATAATGATTGATTCGGGAACGGTAACATATTTTTCAGCCAAATTTATTGTAGGCACATTGATGTTTATTCGCATAGCATCATTGTTGAGTACTGCCCCGATGTTTTCACATTCTTCCGTTCAACCGATGCACAAAATCGGTATTGCCGCTTTACTTGCCATTACCCTTACCACATTTTTTTGGAAAGAACAGCCGAATATCAATTTGCAAGCATGGTATCTTGTAGGGCTTGTGGCAAAGGAGTTTCTTGTCGGTATTTCAATCGGATTTTGTGCAAGCATGGTAATTTCCGCAGCACGATTTGCCGGTGGGCTTTTGGATTTTGATATAGGTTTTCAGACTTCTTTATTATTTGACCAAAATGCTGATGCACCGACACTTATAGGCGAATTAAAAGGATTGGCTGCCCTTATGATTTTTATCGGGGTTGACGGACATCATTTTGTTCTCGAATCATTAGTTGCAAGTTTCCGTGCCGTTCCTCTCGATACATTTGTGATGACCGGAAGCGGTATAGAAATTATTATACGTTTACTTACTACCGTTACCATTGTTGCCGTTAAAATTGCCTCGCCGGTAATGGTTGCCTTACTTGTTACCAATATTGCCCTTGCATTATTGGCAAGAGTGGCACCGCAGCTTAACATTTTCACCTTAAGCATGCAGTTTAAGGTAATAGTGGGGTTAATTGTTCTATTTATCACCATACCGTTATTTGTTATGATTTTAAAACAGATGATGGCGGTGTTTCAGAATGAAACCTTTCAGGTTTTAATGTCACTTAATCCCGTAAGGGCACAATAGGAGGCATAGATGGCTGAAACACCGGATGGAATGGAGAAATCCGAACAACCCACGGGGAAGAAATTAGGTGATGCGCGTGATAGGGGTTTGGTTGCAAAGAGTGTTGATTTTACATCGGCAGCCGTTTTGCTTTTTGGCGGCTTAATTGTTTTTGCGTTCGGCAAACAAATAGCTGATCAGACAATGTCATTTATGAAATTGCTTATTATCAATGCCCCTAACGTAATGCTGACGGAAGAGAGCATACCTCATTATTATACGCAATTAGCAGGTGTAATGAGCATTTTGATACTTCCTGTACTTTCCCTTATTGCAGCGATTGCATTTGCGGCGGAGTTAAGACAGGTAGGTTTTCATTTCGCTACAAAAAAATTTACGGAAGGGCTTAATTTCAGCAGCATTTTTAATCCTTTTACCGGAATAAAAAAAATGCTTTTTTCTGCTCGTTCGATGTTTGAACTCGGAAAAAGTATTATTAAACTTTTGATTATAGGTGCGGTTTTATATACCGTTCTCGATAATAGAATAGAAAGTATTATTTACATTTCCACAAAACCCTATCAGGAAATAGGGGCTTTTATGGTTTCCATATGTGTAGAACTACTGTGGAAAATAGGTCTTGCTTATATAGTGATTGCCCTTGCGGATTATTATTATCAGAAATGGAAATTTACGCAAGATCAGAAAATGACAAAAAGAGAAGTAAAAGATGAATCGAAACAAAGTGAAGGCGATCAGCAAATAAAACAAAGAATTCGTGCACTCGGCAGGCAACGTTTGAAAAAAATAATGCTTATGCGAACCAAACAAGCGGATGTTGTTATTACAAACCCTACACACTTTGCCGTTGCTTTGGCATATAAACCGGAATCAATGTCGGCACCGATAGTATTAGCCAAAGGAAGCGATTATCTTGCCTTAAAAATGAAGGCAATAGCACAAGAGAACAATGTACCCATTGTGGAAAATCCCCCATTGGCAAGGGCAATATTTGCCGCATGCGAACCGGATCAGGAAATTCCCGAAAAATTGTTTAAGGCAGTAGCGGAAGTATTGGCATATATATTCCGCTTAAGGAAGGCAGCATAAAATATTCTGTTTTTTTTACGGTAATGAGCAGTATAATCAGGTAAAATGAAAGTGAGTTGATATTATATGGCACAAAATACATCGGCGGCAATATTTCCAATGCCCGAAGGAATAAAAAGATTACTTCCTATCATTACAAAAAATCCCGATATAGGATTGGCGATAGGTTTGGTGCTTATAGTTGCATTATTGGTAATTCCCCTACCCGGTATATTGCTGGATATTATGCTGGCATTAAGTATTGGCGTTTCGGTGCTTATTTTAATGACAAGCGTGTACATTACAAGTCCTTTGGATATAAGTTCATTTCCTACTATTTTACTTGTAACAACATTATTTCGATTAGGACTTAATGTAGCCACATCGCGGCTTATTTTAAGTGAGGGTGGTGCCGGCGATATTATACATGCCTTCGGTACATTTGTTATTGGCGGAAATTATGTGGTGGGGATTATTATGTTCACCATATTGATTGTTATCAATTTTGTTGTAATTATTAAGGGTTCTACTCGTATTGCCGAAGTTGCCGCACGTTTTACACTTGATGCTTTGCCCGGTAAACAAATGAGTATTGATGCCGACTTGAATGCCGGATTTATTGATGAGCATGAAGCAAGAAGACGCAGAGAAAATTTAACACGTGAATCGGAATTTTACGGTGCAATGGATGGTTCGGCAAAATTTGTGAAAGGTGATGCCGTAGCCGGTTTAATTATTACGGCGGTTAATATTATTGGGGGTTTTGCCGTAGGCGTTGCACAACGCGGTATGGATATTACCGATGCCCTTAGCACATATACAATTCTGACCATAGGTGATGGCTTGGTAACACAGATTCCTGCTCTCTTGGTTTCAGTTGCGGCGGGTTTGGTGGTAACACGTTCAGCTTCAGGGCAAAAATTAGAAGATGAATTAGGTACTCAATTCGGTAAACAACCGCGTGCGATGGGCGTGGTGAGCGGCACCTTGGTTGCTATGGCATTTATACCGGGCTTTCCTGCCATGCCTTTTATATTATTGGCTGCAAGCACGGGCGGTATTGCCTATTTGAGAACCAGAGTATTACAGAGAAAAGAAAATGAACGGTTGGTAGAAGAAATGACGGAGGCACAGGTTCAACAAAAACCGCAAGAACAACCCGTTGAGGAATTGTTAAGAATTGACCCTGTAGAGGTTGAACTCGGTTATGGATTGATTGCACTTGTCGATGAAAATCAGGGCGGCGATGTATTCAAAAGAATTTCGAATATTCGCAGGCAGTTGGCAAGTGAGCTCGGAATAATTTTGCCGCCGGTGCGTGTGCGCGACGATTTAAAAATAGAGCCGGAAGAATATGTGATAAAAGTTCGAGGTAATGAAGTATCGCGCAATCGTTTATATCCGGGCTTATTATTGGCAATGAATCCGGGTTCGGCAGATGGAGACTTGGAAGGTCTTAAAGTGACCGAACCGGTTTTCGGACTTCCTGCCGTATGGATTACACAAAATGACCGAGAAAATGCAGAGTTTAACGGATTTACCGTTGTTGAAGCGGCAACCGTACTTGCTACCCATTTAACGGAATTATTACGCCGTAATGCCGATAAATTATTAACGCGTCAAGATGTAAAACAACTTATAGAAAATCAGAAAAAAGATTATCCCGCTTTAGTGGAAGAGGTAACACCGGAAATATTACCGATAGGACTTATACAGAAAGTAATACAAAACCTATTAAAAGAAAATGTTCCTGTGCGGGATTTACCTCTGATTTTGGAATCATTATTGGAATATGCGAAAGTCACAAAAAATGTGGATGTATTAACGGAATATGTACGCCACAGCTTAAGTGAAACAATAAAAAAACTACATCAGGATACGCAAGGAATTGTCCATGCCATTGGTGTTGACCCACGCCTTGAACAAATGATGACATCGGTATTGCAAAGCAATAATACGGCGGTAAGCAGTCCGACTTTAGGGCTTTCGCCGGATATCGTTCGTACCGTACAAAATTCACTTTATTCGGCAGTGGATGAAATAACGTTGGCGGGATATAATCCATTGGTGATATGCGCCGCACAAATTCGCCCCTATTTATCGCGAATGTTAAGAACCGCTTTCCCGATGGTTAATGTTGTCAGTTTTACGGAATTACCTTCCGATACCGATATAGAGATAATCGGCTCTATCAGGGTGTAATAGAATGAATTGTCCTGTAATAAGTTGACAGAAAATTAAAGTCTCCCGGTTGCCCTTTGAGCCGGGATTTTTTGTAAATGAACCTGATTGGGCGTTTTTAATTTCAATGCCCAATGTCGTCGTTGATTATTGTATAGCTCTACTGATTCTTCTACCAAGCGTT
>JALHLL010000241.1 GCA_022844575.1 bacterium | reverse complement strand
TATTCGTTTTAATAAGGATATGTCATTTGTCAATAAATCGGAAGTAAAAGAGGTATTAAGAAAAATACCTGAAAACACCTCTCTTATTATTGATGGCAGCAAAGCTACGTTTATTGATCATGATATTGTAGAGGTAATCGAAGACTTTAGAAAAACGGCTGAGTACAAAAATATTCAGATTGAGTGTAAGAATCTTTCAGCTAAGTCAATACCATTCACATTCAGGAGTAAAAAAGGTGGAATCCTATAATAAGTTATTGTTAGCAAATAAAGCATGGGCAAAGGATAAACTTAATCTAAGACCTGATTTTTTTGAGATTAACTCAAAAGATCAAACTCCCGAATTTTTGTGGATAGG
Source organism: bacterium (assembly GCA_022844575.1). GTDB lineage: Bacteria > Bacteroidota > Ignavibacteria > Kapaibacteriales > UBA961 > UBA2353. The sequence continues at coordinate 4,584 of JALHLL010000241.1, read as the reverse complement.
ATGTTCCGATAGCCGTGTACCGGCCGAAGAGATAACAGGTACGGAGCCGGGTGAGATTTTTGTGCACAGAAATATTGCCAATATGGTTATTCATACCGACTTTAATATGTTGAGTGTATTGCAATATGCAGTTGACATACTTAAAGTCAAGCATATTATCGTATGTGGACATTACGGGTGCGGTGGTATTAAAACGGCATTATCACGAAAACATTTAGGGTTGATAAACAAATGGCTTCGTCATATAAAAGACGTGTATAGGTTTCATTCATCGGAATTGGAAACCATTGCCGATGAAGACAAACGTGTACAAAGACTTGTGGAATTGAATGTGATAGAACAAGCCAGACATCTTGCCGAAACATCATTTGTCCAGAAATCTTGGAGTAAGGAAAACCGTCCGACTATTCATGGTTGGGTATATGACATGAAAACCGGTAATCTGAAAGATTTTGTTAAAATCGAGCCAAGTAGCATAAATCTAGACATTTACCGTTATGAATTTGGCGATGATGAATGATACTTTGTAGATTATGAAAAGGTTCCAATTTTGCCCGTTAATCACAACGTGAACATTACTTGTAGTGAAGTAACAATAAAAAAACCCTCGTCATTCTTGGGGAACTTCGAGGGTCCTGTTGTACCACGTGTGGTGAATAATTTTTTATGGGCGAACTCGTACCGAATCACGAGGTTTGCCATCTTTAGGTCCGCGTCGGCAAGGAATCTCTCCCGTTGCCAACCAATTATTCCATATTGCTAATTGCTCTGCGTTCAGCAATCCTGCTATTTGTGAGTACAAACGTGCTTTGCATGCTTCAAGAGCAGCTTTTAAGGTCTCATTTGCAGACTGCATTTCAGCTTTTGCTGCTTCTTGTGCCGCTTTCATCTGTGCTGCCGCTTCTTCACGGGTGATCGTTCCCGCTTTTACTTGTTCACGAAGACTTTTTCCAAGCTCTTGCAAACGTGAGCGAAAAGGTGCAACTGCCGCTTTGTGTGCATCAACTGCTGCTTTAACACAATCGCGATGCGCTTGCATCAGTCTTTCGAGTTGCGCTTTTTGTTCTGCTGTCAACGTCAAGCACGGTAGAATAGCTCTCAGGTCATCTCGTTTCACATGTGGTCGTTTATTATCTTTTTCACGCATGGAAGCAGTTGCTTCCCATTGCGGAGAATCGGTTGTAACTCCGCTTGACAATAAAGCGTCTGTAGTAATATTATCGGTAACAAGCATTGATGCGTTATTACTCGATTGATCATTATTACTCGATACGGGAGCCGTATCATTTGAACAGCCAACGAAACCAATAGTGGCTGTGAGTGCGAGTGCAAGTGTTGCATTGAACATCTTGCGGAAAAACAAGTTTTTCATTTGGTATAACAGTTAAAATGTGGATAATAAATTGAAGTTTGCGCTTTCAATTTCACCATACCGGATTTGGTTCTGTGATAATAATACAGATACCTAAATTTTGTTACAACCAATTTTAGATTTTTTTTGCAAATGATTATTATTTGTCCTCTGCTCAAGTTGTTTACGCTTACGGTATAAATCCTAATTCGCGACCAACATCTGCGAAAACTTCAAGTATTGTATTAAGATGCTCTTCCTCATGTGATGCCATATAACTTGTTCTCATCATGCTCATGGTAGGCGGTACACCCGGTGGAATAAAGGCATTGACAAAAACGCCTCTATCATAGAGTTTTCTCCAGAATATGAGGGCTTTCTCCACATCACCTACAATAACTGGTACTATACCTGTAATACTATCAATAACGGTAAAACCGAGATCCGTAAATCCTTTTCGCATTTTATCGGCATTAGCCACGAGTTTACCGACTAACTCGGGCTGTTCTTCCAAAATGGTTAAAGCCGCCAATGCAGCAGCACATGAGGCAGGAGTAGGGCTGGCACTAAAAATCAATGCAGGGGAATGATGTTTCAGATAGTTCATAACCCTTTCCGGGCCGCCAATAAAACCACCGAGTGATGCGAATGTTTTCGAGAATGTTCCCATCGTCATATCAGTTTTATCAACTACACCGAAATGACTGGCGGTTCCTCTGCCTCCGATACCGACAACTCCGGTTGCATGGGCATCATCAACTAATACACGTGCTCCATATTTATGAGCTATTTCCAATAATTCAGGTAGGTGAACAAGTTCACCCGAAACGGAAAAGACACCGTCTGTTACAACCAATTTGCCGGCATTACTCGGAATACGTTGAAGAGTTTTTTCCAAATCGGCCATATCATTGTGTTTATAACGCACAAATTCGGCAAAGCCGCCTTTGGCAAGCATTGCACCATTGATGATACATGCATGGTTTTCCTTATCGGAGACAACATAGTCACCTTTGGACACTAAACCCGAAATTGCTCCTAAGGCAGTTTGATAACCTGTTGAAAATAAAAGAACAGATTCGTAGCCAAGAAATTTTGCAAATCTTTTTTCAAGTTCAACATGCAAATCAATCGTACCTGTTAGGTATCGAGAACCCGAACAACCCGTACCGTATCTGTTAATTGCATCAATGGCGGCTTGTCTTACTCTCGGATGAGCTGTTAAGCCGAGATAATTGTTAGAGCCGGCCATAATTACTTTTCTTCCTTCGATGCTGACTACGGGACCTTCATTCTCTTCAATTTCGCGGAAATAAGGATACAATCCGGCTGCTTTTACTTCATCCGCTTTTGTAAATTCAACACACTTCTGAAATAAATCCATAGAAACGATATTCTCCAGTATTACTATTATGATATGATATTAGCACTATAATCACGCAAATTAAGGAATCGCACTCAAAAAGTAGGGGTGACATACCCATTGTGCTTATGGATACAATAGTTTTTTAACAGGGTAGATTGGCAAAAGTATTGTATATATTGATGCCGTAAAAGTTCTGAGCCATTGATACTTATCACTTGTTTATGAAACTGAAGAATAGATTATGTGAGAAAGTATGAGAAGAAGAATATTGGAATAGGGCTTTAGTTTTGTACTTCACTATTTTTGGGTGATTGTATGGCGTGGCAAACGGGGTTAAACACAAAAAGTACAAATATTGTTGTCCTGTGCGCTACGATACTTTATTGAAGATTGAAGAATGAAGAATGAAAATTCCTGAACAGTTGATTGAAGAGATAAGACATCGTTCCGATATCGTTGAAGTTATCGGTGAAACGGTTCGTTTGAAGCCGCAGGGTAAGTCATTTGTAGGTTTATGTCCTTTCCATGCCGATAAAAAACCTTCAATGAACGTCAATCCGCAGATGGGAATTTTCAAATGCTTCTCATGCGGAAAAGGTGGTAATGTTATTACCTATGTGATGGATTTTCATAAACTAAGTTTTATAGATGCTTTAAGCCAACTTGCTGCAAGAGCCGGTATTGTATTGCCTGAAGAGAATACGGAGGAAGATCAGGAAAAATATAAAAGGCATGAGGAGATAAGAATCGTTTTGGAAGCCGCACAGAGGTACTACCATTCTTTGTTGGGCCAGAACGAGGCGCAAATTGCACGTTCATATATAAGTAAAAGAGGATTTTCTCAAGAAATTGTAACGCAATTCGGCATCGGTTATTCACCCGATGAATGGAGAAGACTATCGGATGAGATGATGAAGCAGGGTTTTTCCGAAACTTTGCTTGAGGAGGCAGGGCTTATTATCAAACGTGAAGATAATATGATTTACGATCGTTTCCGTGGGCGTTTGATGTTCCCGATTCAAGATCCCTCCGGACGTATTATAGGATTTGGAGCCAGACAACTGAGTGAGGCAAAGGACCAGCCGAAGTATATTAATTCACCGGAAACGGTGGTTTATAATAAAAGTCAAGTTCTTTATGGCATATTTCAGGCAAAGAATGCGATTCGCAATTTGGGTACTGCTATACTAACGGAGGGGTATGCCGATACGATAACATTACATCAGTTTGGTTTTACGAATGCAATAGCAACAAGCGGCACAGCGCTTACACGAAATCAGTTACAACTTCTTTCACGTTATTGCAAGCAAATAAATATTGCTTATGATGGAGATGCAGCAGGACAAAACGCTACATTAAAAGGGTTGGAACTTGCTTTGGAAGAGGGGTTTGAAGTAAAAATAATGTCATTTCCACAAGGTGATGACCCCGATAGTTTTATTCGTAGCAGAGGTAGTGATGCACTTCGTTCTTTAATATTATCAGCCGTTCCGTTTTTAGATTTCAGGGTGGACATTCTTAAAAGTGATGGTACATTCAATGATCCTCCGAGAATGGCACAGGCAATAAGAGATTTGATAGATTTGATTGTGCGGATACCGGATATGATGCAGCACGATCTTCTGCTCCAGAGATTATGGGATAAGTTACGGTTAAGCGAATTGCAATTACAACGTATGTACGATGAGTACAAAAACCGTTTGCAGGTAAGGCGAGGTGTACAGGCAAAATATGCAGCACAAAAACAAAGTTATAGCGACACGGATAAACAAAGTTCTTCATCGGAAATCTCCCTGAAAGTAACAAACGCTGACGAGCAATTATTTCCTGAAGAAAGGGAGTTGTTAAGACTTAGCTTCCTTAATCC
>JALHLL010000240.1 GCA_022844575.1 bacterium | reverse complement strand
GGATTTTGATTAATACCTGTATTGGCACTTCGCTGATTAAAAAGCCAACTGCTCTCTACAAAAGGCATAATATTCCACTGTTCTTTTTTTCCAAGGGGTATAGTATAGTACCCGGCAAATGCAACACCGTAAGAAATTGTAGGCACATTATCAAGAGTTCTGTTTACAATAGGGGGTAATTGTTTCTGTTTATAATCGAATGTAGCATCCATATTAAAAGCAAGTATGGGTCTGAACTGCAGCGCAACCTTTTTACTCAGTGCATATTCAATAATCGGCTCAAGAGTTAAATGCTCCAAATGAAGAGCTATTTCCGGCTTTTCCGGAAGCGAGTTGTCAACCAACCGCGAATCTCGTCCATCGAATCCTAATCTACCACCAAAACGCCATTGAGAACCCAAAGGGTATAGATAAGAAAACCCGAAGGTGCCATCTTCATGCGAACCGTCAATAAACTTGAAAGACACAAAGTTATTCGAAGGATAGGGTGCATCAAGTCCAAAAGATTGGAAGCCGGCTCCTGTCCAGTTCCTCTGATATCCTGCATCAAAACGAAGCTGGTGTTTCGATTGTTCTTGTGCAATTACCCCAAATAGCGGGATAGTACCTACAATTAGTAAACTTATCACAAATGGAATTTTTCTCATTTTCAAAATATTTGTGTGCCTTTATACTACGAACTAATACGAATATATTGCGTTTTTCTTTCACAACTGAATCAGTTACTGAATAGAACAAGATTCATGTTGAATTCATCATTCAATCGTAATTTTGTACTACATACAATGATTTATGAATTTACTTTGTTAAGTATTAGGTGCTACTTCCCATTAGGATAATTTGAATTCGGTTCAAATAAACTTAACTTCTTAGTCCTAAAGGAAGATTTTGGCAATGTAGTACATACTCAACACAGTGTTATAAATGATATTTTTTTCATTATAATACTATAACAGTATCTGTAAGACAAAAACAAGCACTAATTCGTCTTGATAGTTGTAGAAATTTTGCATAAAATGGCGGAACGGTAGCCGCCTATTACTTCATATTCTAAAGGTTACTTTTATGGCTTTTGACATTTCGATGATTCGCAAGGTCTATGATGGTTTAGCTAAGCGTGTGGCGGAAACACGTTCTTTACTTGGCAAACCGTTAACACTCGCGGAAAAAATTCTTTATGCACACGTTGACGGCAAACCTTCGCAGTTGAAGAGTATTCCGGCGCGTGGTCAAGCATATGTTGATTTTCTTCCCGACCGTGTAGCTATGCAAGACGCAACGGCACAAATGGCATTATTACAATTTATGAGTGCGGGCATCCCCAAAGTGGCTGTACCTTCCACAGTACATTGCGATCACCTTATTCGTGCAGAGCATGGCGCGAAATCCGACTTGGCAAATTCATTAATAGAAAATGATGAAGTCTTCAAGTTTCTCGGTTCCGTATCGAACAAATACGGTATCGGCTTCTGGAAACCCGGTGCAGGCATCATCCATCAAGTTGTGTTGGAAAACTATGCTTTTCCGGGCGGCATGATGATAGGCACGGATTCTCATACACCAAACGCGGGCGGTCTCGGTATGATAGCCATAGGCGTAGGTGGTGCGGATGCGGTTGATGTTATGGCGGGTTTGCCATGGGAGTTAAAAATGCCGAAACTTATCGGTGTTAAGTTAACGGGCAAAATGAATGGCTGGACATCCGCAAAAGATGTTATCCTTAAACTTGCGGGTATCTTAACAGTAAAGGGCGGTACAGGTGCTATAGTCGAATACTTTGGTGAGGGCTGTGCATCGTTCAGCGCAACGGGTAAAGGTACTATCTGTAATATGGGTGCCGAAATCGGAGCAACCACGTCCATCTTCCCCTTCGATGAATCAATGGTTCGTTATTTGCAATCAACCGACCGTGCTGATGTTGCTGAATTGGCAAACAGTGTAGCGGAGCATCTGCGTGCAGATGATGAAGTAGTTAATGATCCCGAAGCATATTATGACCAAGTAATCCATATAGATTTATCAACACTTGAACCGCATATCAATGGTCCTTTCACACCTGATCGCGCTATGCCGATTGGCGAATTCGTACAAGCCGTAAAAGAAAATAACTGGCCTGCGGAATTGCGTGTGGGTCTTATCGGTTCATGTACAAATTCCAGTTATGAGGACATGAGTCGTGTGGCTGAAATTGCAGATTATGCTTCTAAACAAGGTTTAAAAACAAAAAGCGAGTTTACCATTACGCCGGGCTCCGAACAGGTACGTGCCACTATTGAACGTGACGGTATTCTTGCCAAACTCGAATCCGTAGGCGGAACGGTATTGGCTAATGCTTGCGGACCTTGTATTGGTCAGTGGAAACGCCACGATGTACAAAAAGGTGATAAGAATTCCATTATTACATCATTTAACAGGAATTTTACTTCCCGTAATGATGGTAATCCCGATACGCATGCTTTTGTTGCATCACCGGAAACAGTGATCGGATTTGCCCTAACAGGCGATTTGACGATTGACTTTACCAAACAACCGATAAACGGTATTATGTTAAATCCTCCCGTTGGTACGGAATTACCTGCAGGCGGTTTTGTTCCGGATCCGGACGGATTTGTTGCACCTGCTGAAGACGGTTCCGGTATTGATGTACACATTGCGCCTGATAGTAATCGTTTGCAAAAATTGGAAGCATTCAAAGCACCACAGCAATCGGAATATGATAATATGCCCGTGCTTATTAAAGTAAAAGGCAAATGTACAACCGACCATATTTCAATGGCAGGACCTTGGCTTCGCTTTCGTGGACATTTGGATAATATTTCCAATAATATGCTTATCGGTGCAATTAACTTTGCTAATGATGCCGCTAATTCCGTTAAAAACACCTTTACGGGTGAATACAATGAAGTACCTGCCGTTGCACGTGATTATAAAGCGCGTGGCATAGCGTGGGTTGTTATTGGTGAGGAAAATTACGGTGAAGGTTCATCGCGTGAGCATGCGGCTATGGAACCGCGCTTTTTGGGTGGTAAAGCAATTATCGTAAAATCATTCGCACGTATCCATGAAACAAACTTGAAAAAACAAGGGATGTTACCTTTAACCTTTGTTGATACGGCGGATTATGATAAAATTCGTGAAGATGATCGCGTAACCATTCATATTAATGAATTAGCTGTCGGTGAAAATATCAATGTGACGATTAACCATAGTGATGGCACTTCGGAAACGATTGCCCTTAAACATACGATGAATAATCAGCAAATTGGATGGTTTAAAGCAGGAAGTGCATTAAATTTAATAGCGGCTGGTAAATAAGTAAATATTAACAAGAAATAAGTTCTTATTTTAAGGGGCATTGGGGTAACTCAATGCCTTTTTGTTTTCTGTTAAATTACACAATACAAATGCAAAAAGTTTCTCAGTGACATTTTTATACTTATCTATATACAGTTTTATAACTCTTTAGGGTTTGAGATAAACTTGTACAATTTTAATTTTCTTATCAATCCATTTTGTCCATAATATCCAAAGCAGCCATTTTTGTCAATGATTATATACTCACCGTGAGGATTCTCTTCCACATCATCATATCTTACACCTTGTGACGTGTGTATGATAGTTTTTGCCTTTTGAAAAGAACTTCCATCAACATACTTGTAATCAGCTACCGTTTCATTGCCATCATGTCGAATCGTTATAGCACACTTTGCTCCAATTGTATCATCAATCCATTGCCCAACTATTTCCCTACGATCTTTGTCTAACATTTCCTGCAAAACTCTTTCTTCTTCATAGTTCAACCCCATCACTTCATTAGTTAACATTCCTTTTTCAAACACACTACGCGCCCAAGCGAAATCATTAGGATTCATATACGGAAAATAATAAAATATGTACAATCTCTCAGCCGGTAAGAATAATTTATTCTTAATATCATTTGCAACATTTTCCAACTCTAAACTATCTAATTTACTATACAACAAGAGTCTTGCGTTTCCTTTTTTCAGAATTTTGTTGTATTCCTTACTTAAGATTTCATATTTCTTATTAAAACTGGGTACTGTGTACAGATATGAATGCCCTGCTTTGAATACATCGTCTTTGGGCTGATGAAAAAGGGTATAAGAGTTCTTACTTATTTCGATTTGAGTATAACTTATATCTCTACCACAAAGTCGTCTCATTATTTCGTGTTTTGCGTCTTCCGACATTCTGTTGCCAAAGTGTATCGCCTTTACAGCAGAATAATCATAGTAGTGCTTTCCCTTTTTATCTGTCAATACTCTTACTTCTCCTTCATAAGACCATGCTTTTGATTTAGTACCTGCAAACTTTTGAAGAAGTAGTTTTGTGTCTTTATTTATGAAATCTGAGATCTGGATATCTGGAGGTTGATCACTGTAAATAATTTGGAAATCATAAAGATTATGATAAATATTCTCTTTACAAAGTATTTGAAAATCATATTCTATACAAAAACCGTGATGTGAGTCTCCATAATGTGCCCAAAGTAACTCATTAATAGGACTTGATGCTAGGGCATATATACCGACCTCAGCAATCATAGATTCGTATTCGACAAAGAATTGTTCTTCATTTAATTCTTTACCTTTTTTTTCGTTTAGAATCGAAGAGAAAATTTTGATCTGATTCTTAAGATTCTCTTTAAGAACAAGTGTTTCAAAAGGATCGTTTAATTCTTTATAATTCGGTGCCCAAAATGAATTTGTCTCAAGAGAGTCAAGATGTAACGGGTCATACTTACGATACTTAAAAACTCTCATTGAAATTTCCAGTTATAAAAATTATACACTGTAACAACACTCAATACATTGATAATATAATAGAAATCAAGACAAACATACTAGTGGGGCGTTCTAAAAATTGATAATTTTGAAAAAGAAAACCAAGTATAATTGTGTTAACGTTGATATTCTTTAAAAAAGAAACAGGTATAGTATACAT
>JALHLL010000239.1 GCA_022844575.1 bacterium | reverse complement strand
GATAGACAGGATAATCAATCTCAAAAGCTACTTCAACCTCAAGCATATCACCGAAGGTGGGAACCTCTAGGGCTTCCGGCTTTTGATTATCTTTATCCTCGCTTACTGTTTCAGAATTCAGTAAATCATTATGACACTTGAAACCTTTTAGTGTCTCAATACCATCCGTTACAGCAAGCAAATGCTCCCCTTTAGTTTCAGCACTTTCCCATTGCGGACTAATTGTTCTAACAGTACCGTTCGATGAGCGAATTGAACCAATTAATTCACCATTACCGTACATAATGAACACTTTGGATTTCGGATCTTTTTCATCAAATCCTGTATAGAATTGTACAGGTGGAGTTGCAACTGTTTTTCCATTACCCAAATGCCATAAAGTATTCGCATCTATAACAGTTGTTGTTTTACGCCGTAAATGCAATGTTGAAGTGGAGAGTTCATTAACCGGAAAATTGTCGAGAATCAGATAATCTGTTGCATTAAAAAATGTTTTATGTGCATCGCCTGTATTTATTGTCAGAACTCTATGTGGTTTTGTGATACCGAGCGTTGCATCGGATTTCTTTTTAGCAGAGTTTTGTATAAACGAAGAACAATCCACCCGTCGAATATTATCTTCTTTTGCGGTTAGAAGAAAAGGTATTGCAAAAAAAAGAAGAGTTAAGAAACCTTTCATAAATCTTTCTATTAATATTAAAACAAAAACATACATCTAAAAACTTAAACGCATTAAGTCTATGACAAAAAGCCGATTATCTTCTTATGAATCTCTTCTATATCACCGGAACCGTCTATAAGTTTGACTCGGCTCGTATTTTTTCTTGACAATTCCAAATAACCTTCCCTAACATTTGAAAAAAAATCATTCCCCGAATCCTCCATCCTGTCTTTTTCACTTTGGCGCATTTCTGCCCTTGTTTGTGCACGTTCAACCTGAATATCCATATAGAACGTAATATCCGGTAACAAATCACTTGTTGCAAAACTGTTACAATCTTTAATTCTTTCTAAAGATACCCCTCTGCCATAGCCCTGATAGACTACTGTTGAGTCAATATACCGATCACACAAAACAATTTTATTTTCGAGTAAAGCCGGCTTTATCACAGTTTGTACTAGTTGAGCCCTTGCAGCGCAAAAAAGTAATGTCTCAACTATCGGATCAATGGAATCTTTACTATTTAAAAGTATATCGCGTACTTTTTCTGAAACCGAAGTACTCCCAGGTTCTCGTAAACATAATACGGTTTTGCCTTGTTTCTCAAAGTACTTTTGCAGTAAAGATATTTGTGTCGTTTTACCGCTTCCGTCAATTCCTTCGAATGTTATAAACATTGAGTATATTCCATCTTATTTGTTTCAGTATATTCAAAACTATACATTATTACCCCCATTACACTTTGTTCGAAAGCACTATGACGAACTCTCCTTTCGGGGCAGACGATTGCGTAAGAAATTCTTTTACTTCATCTACCGACCCCGTATAATATTGTTCGAACATTTTACTTATTTCACGAATAACAAAAATCCTCTTTTCACCTGACCCAAGCTCGGAGATAGTTGATAATAATTCTGCCACTCTATTTGGGGACTCATAGAGTATCGAAGTACAGCCATGCTCAACTATTTTTTTCAAAAATTGAGTACGTCCTTTTTTATGAGGTGCGAAACCCCAAAATGTAAATGGCTCTTGAGCCATACCCGACATCACTACGGAAGGTATGAGTGCAGTTGCTCCCGGCAAAACGGTGATAGTAATTCCTTTGTTTAAACATTCCCTAATAATAAAAGCGCCGGGGTCGGAAATTCCGGGAGTGCCTGCATCACTTACAAGAACGATATTCTTATTTCCTTCAACTATATATTTGATTATCCTATCAGTTATCTCCGACTCATTGTGAGAATGGTAAGAAAGAAGTTGCTTCGGTACAATATTGAAGTGTTTTAATAAGGTTCCGGTCACCCTAGTATCTTCGCAAGCTATAATATCAGCTTTTGCGAGAGTTTTTAGTCCTCTTACGGTAATATCTTCCAAATTGCCTATGGGTGTCGGAACAATACTTAATATCCCTTTATTCATCGTTTATCCCTGAAAAACATTTTTATAATTTCACCACATTCCCTACCTAAAATACCGCGAATTATGATCGGATTATGATTGAGCAAAGGATGTTCGGGTATATCCAATAATGATCCGCATGCGCCCGTTTTTGAATCAAAAGCACCAAAAACTATAGTATCGATTCTTGCAAGTACTAATGCACCTGCGCACATTGAACAGGGTTCTAAGGTTACATACATGGTACATTTATCTAACCACTTTGAACCGACGGTACTGAGGGCTTGTTCTATTGCTAATATCTCGGCATGATGGAGAGGATTGGAATGTTGCTCGATTCTATTATGATTTTGCGCTACAACAGTGTTCTCATATACTATTACTGCACCGACAGGCACTTCATTTTCACTATATGCTTTTTCTGCTTCATGTAAAGCATGAGACATATAGTACTCATGTTTTGACTGATGATTTCTATTCACAGAATATTCTTTTCCTCTAAGATTTTCGGCAACTGTTTGCAAAAATCCACATTTCCCGAAAGAAGATCAAACTCTAACAACTCTTTGGGGTTTACCCACTCATATGCATTGAATACTTTGTTCTCAATATCTCCGCTAAACTGCACAACTGCATAAAAATGTACGGAAAAGGTGCCCCCGTCATCGTAATGGCTTGTTGTAGTTTGTAGGAGAATAGCATCATTCACCGTTATACAAAGTTCCTCATAACACTCCCTTTTTAATGCCTGTATTGGTTCTTCGTTCATTTCAATTTTGCCGCCGGGGAACTCCCATTTTAGTGGGTAGCGGGAGGTTGATGAACGCTGGCAAAGTAAAACTCGGCCATGTTCAACGATTACAGCGACAGAAACACCAACTGGCATAATGTTGAATCCGTATAATAAAAAAATACCCCTTTCACTAATGCGAAAGGGGTATAAGTAATCGAAAAGACTTTTAGTGCTGAACCACAAAAGAATTTATTGTTGAAAATGGTCCGTTTGTGATTTTGTATTGATAAACACCCGAACCCCAGCTATCAACATTGAAACTTGCTTCATATTCACCCGGTTTGAGTTTTTCATTAACAAGTGTTGCAACGAGTTTGCCCATGCTATTGTACACGGCAACCGTCGTATTCATTTCAAGTCCTATCGAGAATCTCATTACAGATTCTGAAGCGCTCGGTGATGGACTTACACCTTTATCTTGGAACGTAGAGCCAGTCGCATGAATAACGCGTAGATTTGCCGCACAACCCGGTATCAACTCAACTTTGCCCGGAACCTCATTTACAGTAACGCATTTGCCGCTATTACCTTGAATTTCCGGATTCAATTGCTCAATAAGAACAAAATCATTAATTGTAATATCTGATGTTAGATTGTCGTTTAACAATGCCAAACCGGTAAATTTAAAGAGTGTTTTATTACCTTCAATTTTTAACGGTTTTTCAGAAGTAGAACGGAATTCAATAAAGAATTCATTGTCTTTACCAGCAGAAATTCCTGAATTTACTACTGACCAGCCTTCGGTTAAAGTACCAGCAGTAATAATTTCATGTTTTCCTACATGTGGGTAAATAAAGTTCGGATCGAAACCTACAAACACTTTAAAGGTGATAATACCTACATCATTCAAATTGGCGTCGCTCACTTCAACGCTAATAGCTTTTTCACCTTCGTATTTTGTTCCTACATCAACTTTTTGAGTAGCACCTACAAGTACAGTTGAACTAACTGTTTTACCTGTCCCGGAAATTGCCGCAACAAATTGTTCCGTTCCAATCACGTTATTTGTCGAAGGATCAAACCATTCAACATCCAGAACCACTTCAGCACTGTAAGCGCGTGCTTCTGTCGCTAAAAGTTGGAAAGGAATATTAAGTGATTGTGTCGGTGCTTTATCCGACAATTGTATCGGAAGTAAAGAGAAATATTGTGCATCCGTACCTTGTAATTGCGGATTTGTTTTGAAACGTGCAATTACATTATCAGGTGAAGTATTCGTAAATACAACCGTGCCTTGAGGATCAGAACAAATGAAATGCGGAGGTAACACAGCACCCTGAATCTGTCCTGATTTTACCAATGTACTTGTAAATTTAGCAGAGCCGAGTAGATCGGTTTGCACTGTTTCCGGTGCATCATGATTAACTCTTAGAACTGCATTATAAACTTTTCCTGCGATGGTAGGGGCAAATATTAACGGAACTTCAAAAATTTCGCCAACAGCAACTGAATGAGGGAAAGAAACAGTTTTTAAGAATTCAGGATCGATAGTAAAGTAATCTTTATCAATTCCTTCAATTCTTAAATCATTGATAGTTCCCGTAAGTGTTAGCTTCATTGAGCCATTACTATTCACCGTTGATTTATCATTGGCATTCGTATTTACTTCAAGAATACCAAAATCAATTTGTGGTGTCATAGCGATATGCGGCTGTACACCGATACCCATTAAATCACCTTCGACAACTCTATCCTCAGTATTATCTTTGCCAGAAAGAACAAGTTTTACAGCATAAGGTCTTTCACCTGTTCTTGTACCTTGTACCCATTCAGGTTTGAAGAATACTCTCAATGGAGGATATGTTTCGCCTTTTACAAGACGTGATGGAACAGATGCTGTCGGGACTGTAAAGTACTGACCATCCGCACCCACAACGGTAAGTTTGGCATCGGTAATATCAACATTACCAGTATTTCCGAACTGAATACTTGCTTCATAACCATCAATTTTTTCTTGACCTGTTACAAAATCATCAAGTACGCGTTTTTCTTGCCAATCGAAACTTGTAATAAACAGTTCCGCATTTGTACCCTCACCGCGCCATTCAGACCACAATTTAATTTCATTCGTATTTGCTGTGAACCAAGCTGTATCAATATGTAAAACACCCACTTCTCCTGCCGGAGTATAATCTACTATGAATGTTT
>JALHLL010000238.1 GCA_022844575.1 bacterium | reverse complement strand
TGATTTTTCGACAAATTCACAAGGTATTATTTTGGCGACGGAGGATAATACGACCGTAACCGTAAATGCGAGTGTAGATTTGATAGGAAGGGCAACAAGAAACTTTGTCGTTACATTACAAAAAGGGCAATCAATTTTACTTCAGGCGGAAATTGATGCTTCCAAATTACGATCGGATATTACAAGTAGTACAGTTTCGGCTGATAAACCGGTTGCCGTTTTTGCCGGGCATCAGAGGAGTTTTGTTCCGGTAACGATTGTTGGAAATTATTCTCGTGATCATCTTTATGAACAAATGCCACCGGTTGAACAGTGGGGGAAAAGATTTTATGTGGTACCTTTTCCAACAAACGGTTCGATGCGACAAGAAGATTTATTGAGAATAATACCGCTCAATGATAACACACACGTTTCATTTAATAATTCACAAGTTGCATCTTTAGACCGATTCGACATTTTTGAACAAAAATTGACACGACCTCTTTATATCACCTCCGATCAGCCGATTCTTGTTGCAATCTTAAAGGCATCAACAAGTTATTCGGGTGGTGTAGGAGATCCCGCTTTGGTTTTAATACCGCCTATTGAACAGTATATGAAAAATTATACGGTTCAGAATGTACTCGCTTACGGTACTCAGGATGATGCGAATGAATTTGCCTATAATCAGCAATTCATTACCGTTATTATACCCAAAAACGCAGTACCGTCGTTCAGGCTTGATAACAGATCATTTAATCAATCTGCATTTTCTCCGATACCATTTTCGGCTGTACCGGGTGATTGTCTAGAATATGTCTATTCACATATATCGGTAACTCACGGCAGTCATAAGTTAACTGCCAATGATTATTTTGCCGTTATTGTTGTAGGATATGGCGATGTTAATTCTTATGGTTATATCGGTGGTTTAGCGACAAAAGTAATAGCCCCCGAAAATGATCCTTTACTCGCATTTAATGATACCACAATCTGCCTTGGTGGTAAAGCAAGGCTTCTTGCCAAAGGTGGAGACGGATCATACATTTGGCGACCGAATACAAATATTACATGTACAACTTGCGCTAACCCTGAAGTAAGTCCGAAAGCTACAACAAAATATATTGTCGAATCGAGAGATGAAACAAACTGTACTGTGTATGATACGGTTGTTGTCACCATTAATACTGTTGATGTAGATGCGGGACCTAATCAGAGCATTTGTCCGGGTTCGTCGGTACAATTACAGGTTCGTGGCGGCGAAACATTTTCTTGGAAAAAGGATAATACTCTTTCTTGTACAGATTGCCCGAACCCGATTGCTACACCATCAAAAAGAACATTGTACTTTGTACGGATTACGGATAAAGGGGGATGTTATAAAGACGATACGGTTATCGTTGATACGAAAGAGCTCATTACTGATGCCGGTAAAGATAGTACAATCTGTAACGGAACTACTATTCAATTAAATGCTATTGGGGGTAAAACCTTTCAATGGGATAGCATTTCAACATTATCCTGTCTTGATTGTCAATCGCCGATTGCAAATCCTAAAGTAAAAACCACATATTATGTAACGGCAAGGGATGGTGATTGCATAGCTCGGGACTCTGTTACTATTAATATATCGAAACCATTTGTAGATGCCGGAAACGACACGACTATTTGTCTTGGTGAAGCGACCAATTTAGTAGCAAGTAAAGGAAAGAAATATGAATGGACAGCGCATCCGAGTTTAGTATGCACTGATTGCAAGACAACAATCGTGAAACCTTCCGTTACAACAACTTATTATGTAAAAGTGTATCAATCGGATGAATGTTATGCAATGGATTCCGTGACGGTTTTTGTAAGTAGTGTGGCAATTTCGGTGAGTAATGATACAATAATTTGCGCCGGTTCAGATGTTCAATTATTTGCTAAAGGTGCTGAAAGTTATCAATGGTTACCCTCTGACGGATTATCATGTACCGATTGCCCTAATCCTGTTGCGCAACCTTTAACGACAACCATATATTACATTCAGGGAAAAAATAAATCATCTTGTTCGGATAATGATACCGTTACTGTATTTGTTGAGAATATTGTACCTGATGCTGGAAGAGATACTATAATCTGCAAAGGAAATTCGGTACAAATCAATGCCAAAGGCGGCAAAAATTTCCGTTGGTTAAATCCTAAAGGTTTATCATGTGCAGATTGCAATAATCCGGTAGCTACTCCGCTTGAAACTACATCCTATATTATGGAAACGTGGGGAGACGCTTGTGTCGGTTTAGATACCATAACGATCAGGGTTAGTGAATCCGTTGTTACGATAAGTAATGATACCTCCTTATGCCGTGGCGGATCGGCACAACTCACAGCAACAGAAGCATTCTCTTATACTTGGTTACCAAGTGTAGGACTTTCTTGTTCAGACTGTCGTTTCCCGATGGCTACGCCATCATTAACAACCGTATATAAGTGTTTTGTGAGAAATGAGAACGGATGTACGGCTGTAGATTCTGCTACGGTTTTTGTGAAAAATTGTTTGGTAGAAGATACGATCTTATTTGATAGAATAATCGCATGTGGTGATAATACGAAGATAATTGATATTGTAAATACCGATCAATTCTTGAAAAACCAAGTTGTAAATTTTAGAAAAGTGTATGGAGATGAATCGGTTTTTATAGTACGCCCGGAAAATGAATTTCCTCTTTCGATGGTTTACGGTGATACCAATAGATTATATATCACTTTTTCACCGAGAACAAATGGGATTTTTAAATCACAGTACAGTATTGAATTTGAAAGCGGTGAAAAACGATTACTGAATCTTGTAGGCGAAAGTATTATCGGGTCATTTTCCATTCATTCATCGGATACGACGGGTATAGTTCCGGGAAACAATATTCTTGTAACGGCATATATAAGTAGTAATAATTGGGAATATACGAAAACAGATACTTTGGATATCACGGCTGAATATTCATCAAGAATGTTACTGCGTGAAGGGCAGATTGTAACGGGTGATATTACTAATAACTGGACTCTTACCGATAATCTTATTGAGAAAAACGGTAAAAGTAGTATAAGGATGTTGTTAATCGGTAATGAGTATATAAAACGAAATGGAAGTATTGTAAAAATACCTTTTAAGACACTTATAGCTGATTCGGAAAAAGTACAAATAAATTTCTACACCAAACCGACTCGTTATGACTGTATTACAGTACCGAAAGCAATTTCCACAGTAGAACTTGTGTCGTGTTTTATGCAGGGGCGTCGTTTAGAAACAAGTGATATCCCTTTCGGATTTACTTCCGAACAAAATGCCGATAAAATCATTTTACATTGTTCAATAGGATTAGATGCCCGCACAAGAATAGCGGCTTATAATTCGGTTGGCGAATTGGTACATATAATTCACGATGATTTTACTTCTGCCGGAACTTATGAGGTTCATATACAGAAAAATATGTTAGCTCACGGTTTGTATCATATAGTCTTGCAATCAGGTATTTATTCGGCACAACAAACAATTATTCGGTAAAGTGTTTCTGTTTATTAAGTGAATACATTCTTTCCACATATTTACCGATAATATCAAATTCTAAATTTACAGTATTGCCTACTTCCAAATCGGAAATAGTAGTATTATGATAGGTATGCGGAATAATTGCCACTTTTAGTGAATTATACTCACAATGGGCGATTGTTAAACTTATGCCATTTACACAAATTGAACCGGCGTGCACAACTAAACCTGAGAAGCGTTCGGGAAATTCAATAAAATACTCCCAACTTGAAGATAGGGTGTTGATTGACATAATGTTACCGGTACAATCTGTATGACCTTGTACGATATGTCCGCCGAATCGTATGTGAGCGGACATAGCTCTTTCAAGATTAACCCTTGAGTTTACAGACAATAATCCTATCGTTGTTTTTGATAAGGTTTCCTCTATGGCAATAATATCGAATGAATTATCGGTGAACTCTATAACGGTAAGACAAACCCCGTTTACCGAAATGGAAGCATCAACGGATATATCCGTAAGAATTTCTTTACAGGAAATAGTGATTCTTCGTCCATTGCCATGTGGGAGAATGTTTGTTATTATTCCTATTTCTTCTATTAAACCCGTGAACATTTATTGAATCCCTTTTGGTTTATGTACTACTTCTATTGATGTAATCGGATGTATTTCCCAAGCCGTTTTACGCCAATTTCGTTCACGTCCGGGAGCGGTATTGTCCGCTTCATCAGCATGTTCATTATCATAAAAAAGCCACCCCTGCACCTTTACCCAACGACCCTTGAAACGATCGCGTAATGTTCTTGTACTCCAATCAATACCTTGCTGTGCTTTGATGTATCTAATCCTTGGCGTAACTTCCGCTATAAGAGGTCGTTCATAGTCCGAACCCATCGGGTCAGCAACAATTTCAATGTGTGTATCTCTTGACTCTTCATCTTTTGCCTTACAATTGCATGTCTCAACGCCACCTTTTATTACTTCTGAAACATATCCGATTACTTCAACCGCTTTATGAGTATTCCATCTTTCTTCATCAATACCGTTTTTTAATAAATCCGAAAGAAGAATTGTTTTATCAAAATCAGATTCATTAGGAAACGAATAACGATTCTTTAATAAATTCATTCGTTTGATATTTATACGCTGTGCATTTCCCTCAAGCGGACAACCGTTAAATATATCCAATGAATCGTTCGTACTTATTATCTGTTCATTTTTTTTCTTCTCTTCCGGTTCGTTTTTAGGTGAGCATCCGGTAGAAAATAACAATGGTAATATAGTTGCAATAAATACCGATAAAAGGACTTTTTTCATATTTCTATAATCTGTCTTACATACGGTAAAGTTAAACCCTTTCCGTTTTCTTCAAACAATACTATGGCTTTATCATGTGGTATTTCTATATAACCGAATGTATCGAAGTGCATGCCGATTATCTTATCACATTTGATATACTCAGATGCCGTAAGCGCATCCTCATATCCCTTTGTGAAGTTATCGCGTAT
>JALHLL010000237.1 GCA_022844575.1 bacterium | reverse complement strand
CTTTGGGCTTGATAATGAACAATATATAGACGAGATAATTGTACGTTGGCCTTCCGGGCTTCAAGAAAAAATGACAAAAGTAAAAACTAATCAAATGTTGATATTTAAGGAGAAGAATGCACGAAAAATCGCATCTAATATCATTGATAAAAAAGTTTCGTCACTTCTTAGGAAAGCTGCTTCCGAAAAGATAATTGACTTTGTTCATAGAGAAAATGTTTTCGATGATTTTTTTCAAGAACGCTTACTTCCCAACAGATTGTCAATAAACGGTCCGGGAATGGCTGTCGGTGATGTGAATGGTGATGGAACCGATGATGTTTATATAAGCGGTGCCGAAGGTAGTGCTGGTTCATTGTATCTTCAAGATTCGGAAGGCAGATTTGCTTCCTCAAATCAAAAAGTGTTTGAGGATGATGCTGCAGCCGAACAACAGGGATGTGTTCTCTTCGATATTGACAGCGATGGCGATTTGGACTTATATGTGGCTCACGGGGGGAATGAGTCCTGCGTTGATCAGCCGTCTCTACTGCAAGATGTTCTTTACATTAATGATGGTAAAGGTCAATTTTCAAAAGGCGGACTCCCTTCGATGCAGGTAGCAACCTCGGTCGTTATTGCGGGAGACATTGACAATGATGGCGATTTGGATTTGTTTGTTGGAGGTAGGAATGTACCGGGCAAATTTGCTCAGAAGCCGAGAAGCTATCTATTGCTTAATAATAATGGTGTACTTGCCGATGTGACCGAATACATTTTAGGAGCCATGACCAATGAATTTGACCTTGTTCGATCGGCTCTCTTTACTGATTATAACAATGATGGTTTCTTAGACCTCATGGTCGTAAGCGAATGGTCAACGATACGGATATTCAAAAATCTGGGAGGAAGTTTTATTGAAGAAACTCAAGAGTCAGGACTTGGCGATGTATTTGGCCTATGGTCAAGTATTCATGGAGGAGATTTCGATAATGACGGTGATATTGACTACGTGGTTGCAAATTGTGGAACAAATATTCGCTATCAAACAAATCGAAAATATCCGATAGAGATTTTTTCAAGGGACTATGATAATAATGGCAGCACTGATCACATTATGACATATTGGCAAAATGATGAGCGTTTTACAACAAGAACGGTAAACTTCTTTTATAACTCTATGCCGACGCTACGAAAAAGATATCCGACGTTTCGTGAATTTGCAGTTGCACCTTTTGAAAAAATGTTCTCACAGCCCGATAGAGATTCAAGCGTTTATCTTCGTGCAAATGAGTTTAGAAGCATGTACATAGAAAATAAAGGTAATGGAAAATTCATGATAAAACCACTGCCTGTAATGGCACAGCTATCTTCAATGTTCGGAATAGTGGTAGACGACCTGAACGATGATGGCAATTTGGACATTGTTCTCCATGGTAATAATTTTGGACCTGATGTTGAAGCGTGGCGTTACGATGCAAACAGCGGATGTGTCTTACTTGGAAATGGTAAAGGTGATTTTTCGGCTTTGCCGCCAAGTTCTTCAGGTTTTTCTCTTTTTGGGGATGCCCGAGGAATTGCCGTTTTGAAAAAGGCGAACGATCCGCAAACACTATATTATCTTGTGGGCATAAATGGAAAGAGAATTGGAGTTTTTGAACGTCGCAATGAACACGGAATTGAAAGTTTTCCTCTGTTTGGTATTTCCAAAACATCATATGCCGAAGTTCATTTTAAGGATGGTAAGAAGCGAAAACAGGAGTTCTATAGCGGTTCAGGTTATCTCACGCAATCCACAAACTTTGTATCAAAAAGTTCTAAAATTCGTACTATTCAATACCATAATGCTTCTATCTCGAAAAAAAAGTAGCCCATTGCTTAAAAATTTTTCATGTAAGAGAATATTTCTGAAACTTTTTTCATCAAATTGTGTCATTCTGACGCTGTCTTACTGTACGATAGGGTGCGCTTCCTCTTATTCACCTAAGGAGAATGCGATACATACGCTCAACGAATGGTGCGAGTGTGTTAAGAAGAATCCAAATGATCAGATGAATATTGCGAAATGTTCTGATAAATACAGGGAAGAAGTGAATAACGCTCTTAAAAAGGCATACGAAGAAACGACAGTAATGAATGATACAGTTACTTTAACACTAAAATCTGTAAATGACATTATGTATGGAATGGCGCAAGATTGTCTTAAAACTAAAGATACAACACACGGTAAGGGTGTTAAGTAGATTTCATCGAACTTGGTTACGCAGTGATAATATTATAGTGAAAAGTTTTTCTACTTTGGTTATAATGATAATAATTTGTAGTTTGTATGTCAAATGGTTACATTGTCGAGTTCTGTAGTTTACGATTATGTAAAGAACAGATTTTTGTCTACACATTGTGACATTCGGATAAGCAAACTGTTATTGCAAATTAAGATGCTTTTTAAAAGGAAGACTTTTTATACTTACATAAGTGAGTGAATGCTAAGAAATGTTATGAAATGTCTATTCTCTTATCAGTAATGGTTTTCCCTGTGAATAGATTCAAACGTAAGTCGATGCATACTGTTCATTGACTTCTTCAAATTGTACCAAACGTGATCTTTATTTGTAAATTTTCAACTAACTAATTTCAATTCATTTATTTGGAGTGTTTTTTATGCGAGAAACTTCGCCCACTTTAAGGAAACGATATTTTTCTTTGAAGTATATCATTACTGCTTTTGTTATGACCTTTGTGATCATAGGCAATATGCAGGCGCAATACTGTACACCGCAATCATGGAGTGCGTGTCAAAACCCTTATGACGGTGTAATTACTAAAGTTGCTGTCGGTACGACGGAATATTCTTCAGGATGTAACGGTTTTTACTCTTTTCCCGGCAATGTCGGATTTCGTGCATTAGCCATTGCTAACAATACTCTTGCGGTCTCTGCTCAATTTTGGGGCAATTGGACCAACTCACAAGGTGGCGTGCAAGCGTGGATTGATTACAATAATAACAATTCGTTCGAAACCACTGAGCAGATTATGAATTTAACAGGTATTGCTACACCCACTACTTTAACTTCAACATTTTCACCCCCTGTTAGTGCGGTCGGTTTTCGTAGAATGCGTATCAGAGCAGATGGTCCGAATAATGGTAATGTTGGCCCATGCGGCTATTCTTACGGAGAAACTGAAGATTATACCATCGAAATAATACCCCCAACACCCGACCCAAGCCCTGTGGCAATCGTTCTTGCTAATCCGGGTTCTCCTAACGCGATTAATCCCCCTGTCGGAGCAGGCACTTATGATATCGGATTTATTCTACGCAATATAAGTGGTGGCAACCTGGCGTCTGTTGTTGTCAATTATACAATAACAGGCCCTCAGAATATAAGTGGCACTTTACCATGGACTGGAGATTTGGCTGTTGGAGGTAATGTTTATGTACCTTTAGCTTCCAACATAGTGTTAGACAATCCATTGCAACCGTATAGTGTTAACATTACTTTAACAAATTCTGTCGGCACGCAGGGGCCCGGTGATGGTAATTTGGCAAATAATTCTATTTCGAGTTTTGTTGCAATGGCTCTTGCCGGAGGAACAAGTCCTTTGAATCCGAACATATATTATGTTGGAGGTACACCTGTACCCGGTCAGTGGTTTGCCAATCTTACTGATGTAGGCTCTGCTTTGACCTATGGTGGTATTCTGGGTGCTGTTGAATTCAGAGTTCGCCCCGGTACATATAATGAACAAATGCTTCTCGGACAAATCTCGCAAACGGTACAAGGGATACCCGGCTCATCGCCTAATGCAACTGTGGTTATAAATGCTGATGCAGCTGCAGGCGGTAATGTGAATAACGTTATTGTTTCATCGTCGAATACAGTTGTAAATAACCATACTGTTCAATTAAACGGTGCTGATAATATTATATTCCGTAATATGTCGTTTAACATTAATTCTACATCGGCTTCTGCGGGACGTAATTTCTGGTTAAGAAATGGTACTGACAATATCACTATCAATAATTGTGCATTTCTCGGTAGAAGTAATATTGTCGGCGGAGCAAATGATGCTTTAATCTATTCCGAACCGACAAATGCCCCGACTAATCTTTTTATCAATAATAATACGTTTACATTCGGTGACGTAGGAATTATGATTGATGGTGGTACCACCGGAAGTCCTATTGTTAACCTTTCCGTTAGCGGCAATGTTCTTAATAATTATTATACACAAGGTGTTTATATACGCCGTGCAATGGCACCGCGAGTAGTTAACAATACTTTGACTACTGCTGATGTAAATACTTCAGGGGCTTTTGGTCTTAATCTGGAATTATTGGTTAATGATGCGCTTATTGCGAGAAATAGAATCCACATGTCAACAATGGGTACGGGTATTCGCTTTAGTTCGAACAATTCGTCGGCATCACTTCCGGCTTCTGTTTCGAATAATATGGTGAATGTAGGTAATGGAGTTTCCATCGTTGCCATGGGATTGTCGGTTGTTTCAGCAAATAATACCAATGTATTCCATAATACGTTAAATGTTAATACTCCTGCTGTTGCAACTGCTTCTGCCTTTAATATCAGCAGCTCGATTCCTACCGGTCTTCGAGTTGTTAATAATATATTCTATAATAGAGGTTTAGGCTATGCCTATTATATAGCTACAACCGGTTTCCCACTTCAATCTGATTGGAACAACGTGTTTACGGCCGGAGCAAATGTCGGCTGGCATAGCAATGCGGCCCGTACAAATTTGGCAGCATTTCGTTCAGGCACATTTGAACTAAATTCTCGTTCGATACCGGTTAATTTTACAGGTGCAAGCTCAACGTTCTTAAGCAAACCTGAACTTCAATTACGCGGTGTAAACAGTTATAATAATTCTTCGGTCGGTAATGTACCGGATGATTATAATATGGTAGCTCGTATGGCTCCACCTTATATGGGTGCACATGAATTAGTGCCTGTCGTTACTTTTGCTTCCGGTCCCATTGACAGTACTTGTACAGGCGGCGATATTACATTGCATTCACGC
>JALHLL010000236.1 GCA_022844575.1 bacterium | reverse complement strand
ATTACCGATAATTTGAAGGATAAACTGTAGTCCCGTTGAGTACGTTTAACTGATACCTTAGTCCTTGTTGACATTAATACTTCTCCTATAATGTGTCAACTTATTCTAGGACGGGGCAAACGTATAAACAGTAAAGGTCGCCATAATGGTGACCTTTTTATTTATATCGTTAAGGGTATAAATTGTACTGAGTAATAAAAAGGCGTATAACTGCACTATTATCGCATAATAACAAATTTTTGTGCAATACTCTTTCCATTCATTTCCGTTTCTTTATTAACGGCAATAATATCTATTCATGTTTGCAGAAATCAGCTAATACCCTTTGATGTAAGGAATGCCCGAATTTTATCGGCTACGATTATCAGTATTAATGATGAAAGGGCTACACCGAATATGGATAAAACGAGAACGGAATAGTACTGAATCGTCCACTCCAAGGCAACTCTTACCCTATGCAATAAACTGATTTTCCTTTCCGTATTACCTTCATACATCGAAGCTTTAATCGTACAAAACTCATTTTCGGAATCAAAATTACCTAATTCAACACCTAAGGATTGAAGCTTTTCTTCGACTTCAAATATCTTTTCATTCAGAGAAACAAATTCATCAATGGTACCGCCATGCGCTTTTAACTCATAGAGAGAATGTAGTTTTTTCTCAACCGAAATCCTCTCGGCATTTAGTTTATGGTATTCATTTGTTTTATCCGTTTTAACAACTTCTTGCGATAAAACACTGCCGATATTTTGAATTTCCTTGTAAAAAACATCGAACTTCTCGGGATTAACACCGATTACTAAATGTAATTGACGGTTCCCGTTTTTTCCTAAAGCTCTTTCATATTGGATAATAGCATTATAACTACGTACTTTATCACGCGTTTTTTTCTCATCATTCGTAAAATCCGCAGTTTTGGTAGCAACTTTTCCTATTTTCTCATATACCTGATTGATTACCGAAATAGAAGGCGCATCATATTGAGCTTTGAATGCCTTCTGTTGTGCATAGTTCTTACGGCTATCTCCTCCATCGCTGCTAAAAAAACTATCACGAGCGGAATCTCCGTCATTTTGCTTCACAATATATCCGAACACTAAGCGGAAAGTAAACATAATAATAAATAAAAGGACAAACCAGCGAAGTGCTTTGCGGAAACGGGTTTTGAGTTCTTTAATCATAATACGTATGGAAATGAATATGAATAGGCGTATGCTTAAGCAAAATAAGAAAAGATAATGATCCGATTACCTATCAAATTTTTTCAGTGTTGTTCTATAATACTTACGGTACTCAAAGCATCATAACTATTCAATAAAAAAAATACATGTAAATCGAGATGAGGTTTTTTACTCTTAACGTTTAGGCATTTTGATTATATATGTGCAGTTATACTTGTGCTTAAGGTAAATCTCCAAAATCCACCATTTTGCCCGTTAGGAAATAATATAATCCCGTTTTTACATTATTCATACAATCAATACTTCTACGGCATTCAGCGTAATTGTATTTACATTCCAAACTGATAATTGCACCATAATCGGTGTTTAGTTTGGTAGCCGAATATCCGGTACAAGCATTCTTTGTCGGTACATCGGTAGCAATCACTGCGTCGGAAGAAACCTGAATAGTCATATCACTATTCTTTGCTATCCAGACCGCAGCACGTGACCACGCATTTGCTATCTCCTCTTTTTTTACCTTTACACTATTGGTTAATTGCAGTTTTTGTATTGCATATGCATCCGTGGTAAGTACGGAAGGCGGAGCGACCCAAAAAGTATCGCCCTTGATATACACTTTATGGTAATTATACTTTTTATAAAACTGCGATGCATAGGCGGTGAGTGTATCGCCAATATGTAATTGTAAGGAGTCAATCTTAGCACGAGCACCTTTTTCAGTGTTTTTATAAAGAATCACCTTGTCTTGTGCAACTATCACCGGATGGTTGTGCCTATAAATAGAGGTGCGTTCAGGATTGAGGAGCGAGCAACTTTGTAAAATGACGGTAAAAAGCATACCTATGCAAATCATTACTCTGAAAGGGAATTTTCTCATAAATAAAACCATAGTTACGGAAAAGGAATTTTGGAGCGAGTATTTACACGACAATACATATAGCGGACGTATTCATTTGGTGAACATTTTGCGGCTGGGTATTCAGAAGATTCCGCATGATAATACGGGTGCTTAGTTTCACGTAGAAATTTTCCTTCTTTCACAAGAGTTCACTTTGTTCCTAACCGCTTATACAAGAAAAGCGTATTGTGAATCCGGAGACGAAATACATTTGTCTGATGAGAAAGAAATATATTGATGAACTTCCTTTACAATTTCACCATCAATTGTGTATAAAGTTCCGCATTGCCTCCAATCCACTAAGAGATTACCGAACCAATCAATCATGATTTGCCTACCGGTCTTAAAAGAATTAATTTCCATTTTCAAACAATTATATAATCGATATTTTATTTATTTCTTCATCTCCATATCAATCCCAAATCCTCTTTCTCGTGGGGTGCGGGCAAATAGCCATTGAACATTATTGGCGGGTTTTACCGACCATGGTATGGAATTTTCCGTACTGTTAATTTCATACTTATCATTACCTCCCGTATCAATAAAAAGCCCATATGATTGAATATCATCACGGAAGGTATAAAAAGGCGTATAACGGCTTGCACTGCCTAAGGGCGGCGTATCGCTCCAACCATCGGTTTTATTGGCGGCTGTGTATTCGCCGGTGTATGTATCATTACCTGTTGCATCCCACAATAGGGCTAAACTACCCAAGTCCGATGAGCCGCCGCAGTTATTTTTCATATAGTATATATCATCACCTTCACCATCAATGGAAATGCCTATGCTGCCATCGCGTGCATGACCCAAATATTGATTAACGGCTTCTTTATAGCCAACGGCATAGGTATCGTTTCCTTCTGCATCCACTTTGCAGCCAATGGCAAAATGCGCTGCCGAGCCGATGGAATATTTGCCGCTACGCCATGTATCATTTCCTTTTCTATCCTCACAAATGCCCACGCCCCACCAATAACCGCACCCCTGTGACCATACGGGAGCGGAATAATAATCATCACCCGCGCCATCTGTCAAAACACCGAAACCACCCGCCAAGCTATGCCCATCGCCCAAGTCGGCACGGCGACCAAAACCACACCCCTGAGACATGGATACCGATTGATTGAGGTATATAGGAGTAAGATTGCCGTCATCACGGGCAATGTATCGGTCATTTCCTTCGGCATCAACCAAAATACCCGCACCCAGTGTCGAGCCCATACCCTGCGATTGTTCAGCACACGTATATTCATCATTACCATTCCAATCAGCCAATAAACCTAATCCGATATGTGCTGCGCCCTGCCCCCACATTTTATCGGTTATATATATATCATTACCATCCATATCTATAAGCGCACCCGTGCCATACCATCCGCAACCTATACCCGATTCCTTTACGCGATATTTGTCATTACCTTTTATATCGAAAAGCATTGCCGTGCCGAATAATCCGCAGCCCAGCGAAAGCGATGTATCGCACAGATATATATCATCGCCATTAATATCTATAAGTACGGAAATTGGTTCGATGAAAGGTTTTGTAACCGCTTGCCTACCTTTGTATATATCATTACCGCCAAAATCTATCGTTAATAATGCCGATGTTGTAACGGTATCGGAGGAAGTGCCGAGTATGCGAATTTCGCCGAGTGATGTAATAACCGACATACCTTTTACACTTGTATAGGGCTTTGCCGAATCGGCTGAACGGAATTCCGTAATGGCATTTTGTATATGGGTGGAAAGTAAAGCAGAGCCGAAAGCCAAGTACTTACGGTCTATTGCACGCAAAGCCGTAAATGTTCCGCTTTTTAATGTGGCGAGTTGCCCCATACGGTCATCAGCCCAAGGCGCAGCAGCAAAGGCATACCACTCTTCAAGTGAGGATTGTGCATTGAGTCCCGAATACTTAAAGAAATCTGCGGAAGGAAATGATTTTTCTATCCATTCCTTCGATTCGATAATACCGATAAGACAACGAATAATACATTTTTGTACATGGGGCGGATAAGAGGAAAAAACGCTTGATTGTCCTTTTTTAATATCGGCCTTTTTTACTATTTCAGCCCAAGTTTTTTCAATCGGTACCGAGTCCTTAAGCCATGATACACCCCATGATTGCGCCGGAGCCATAGGCAAAAAACGTGCTGCCGAAATATCCGTTAAGCCATAACCGCTCCGAATAAGCGAAGCCGCATCTTTATAATTATCGAGAAAATTTTTAGAAACCGTACCGGAAAATCGGGGAATTGTTTTTGCATTGCGGAATAATGTCCATACGGTTCTCATCACAAATTCATCGGGAGCATAACCACGCATTTCATCTTCCGTATAACCGAACATTTTTTTATGTCCTGCCGATTGTGTTATATACTCCCACAATGAATCCGAAATAATAAGTTGCTCGCGTTTGCTTTGGCTGAGCACATCGTTAGTAGCAAAAGCGAAACAAATAATACACAAAAGACAAAATCCGTACAAACAACGCATAACATAATGGGAATACTTGAATAAAAAAAGAATGGCATGTTCGGACAAGTTCCTAACAAAAAACCGATTGAGATTGAACCCTATACTATAAGTTGAGCAAATGTAAAATTATTTTTGATGAATCCGTACAACAAAAGCAATTTCGATACAAAAACACTTGTTCGCGTCACTGATATTTTTTTGCAGAAGCGACGGGGTGTCGTATTTGTCATTCTGAACGGAGTGAAAATCAGTTCGGTGAATAACACAGCCACCCCGCTGTCATACCCTGAAAGAAGTTGACACAAAAAAGTGATAAAAAGTGAAAGATAAAAAAATGAATTTATTCCGATGTCACTAAATTATTAAGTAATGGGCGGTTCTATAAATTAACTTGTTAATTATCAGGTAATTATATTTAGATTTGTATAGAACTTAACGGAGTTTTTCATGAAATATCATAATTACAAGCTTCAGGGTAAGAA
>JALHLL010000235.1 GCA_022844575.1 bacterium | reverse complement strand
ATATTATATAGTATTGGGGATCGCAGTCGCCGGAGCGTCAAAGATGCATAAAAATTGGGGATTTATACTAGCTGCATTAGTTCTTACAGTTATTCTTTTATTCTGGGGAGGACTTAGTGCATTATCGGCATTATTCATGTAAATAATGTTATGATAATTGCATTGAATAAGCCATTTGGAGTATTATCTCAATTTACAAATGATGGTTCAAAAAATAGAAGTTTAGCTGAATTTAATTTCCCGTCTACTATCTATCCTATTGGTCGTTTAGATGCCGATTCGGAAGGTTTATTATTATTGACTGATGAGTCACAATATATTGACGCATTACTTAATCCGAAAAATTATCATAATAGAACATATCTTGTACAAGTTGAAAATATACCAACTGCCGAATCCTTAAAACAAATAGAACAAGGTGTCTTTATATCCGGCTATAAAACACGACAGTGCATTGCCAAAATATGCGAACCACAACCCAATATAAAACCTAGAGTTCCGCCGATAAGAGTAAGAAAGAATATTCCCGATTGTTGGATTGAATTAACGCTTACGGAAGGCAAAAACAGGCAAGTACGTAAAATGACAGCAGCTATCGGTTTCCCTACTTTACGTTTAATAAGAATCAGTATCGGAAAATTCTCACTTGGCTCGCTTGAAGTAGGTAAATGGAAAATATTAAATCCGAATGAAACTGCTCAAGTATTTGAATGAGATACTCCTCTTGTATTAAACCTTTATAGTAAGTATAAAACTGCGAAAATTCACATATCCCGATGATCTGCAAATAAACTATACATGTGATTTATCAATATATTTACAGTCGTATTTGTTGGTTATTATTCGCCAATCAAACTATTCGTTGTATGAGGTATATAAAAATATCTCATTTGTCATCTTCTTTTCGTAAATAAAAATTAAAAATATAATTGCATGTAGTAATAGTTGTATTAAATATTTTGTATATTGCATGCGGTTGGAATGGTGAAACTGCCTTTTATCGTTGATTTGCTACTATGTGTTTATGGCTCGGCTGCTGAATGCCGATTTTGTTGTTGTTGTTTGCTCTTTCATCCTATGAATTTATTCCTGAATACATATAATTAACCCCCTCCGTCACGCGGTTTCATTTTGTATTGTTAAGACACAAACAGAAACCGTTCTGCTTTTCGTTACGAAAGGGGAATTGCTCACTTCTTTTATAAGGAGTACAAAGTTATGAATACTTCATAAATAAACTATTCGATATTGCCACAATTGTACTATAAATCCTTCAAAAAAATTAGGATTAGGGGGATTCTTATACAGTTGTTTGTTGAGATAGCAGAACTTATCAAAGTCCTGCAACGTTTTGCTGTCTCAAGGTTTACTACTTATATCGATGAATAAAGTAATCGCAAATATAAGTGGTTAGGAGGATACATATCATTAATTAATTTCTATCATTTTTTTTGGATACTAACAATGAAAACTTTCCAAAGATATTTTTCGATTTTGGTTGTACTTCTTATCAGCATGGTTTCGATTAATCAGATGACCCTTAATCAGGCATCGGCGCAATGTCCAGTACCTCCTGACTGCCCTGGTGATCCATTTGTGGCAGGTCCTCCCATTGTTATAAATGACGGACCCTGTACGATTACCATTACATGGTGCTGGCGTATAGCATGTGGTGTTTGGCACGATATGGTGATTACTTCTATTACATATTCTGGTATCTGTCCTGGTTTGTTAACTCCTTCTCAGGTTCAGGAACAAGCTTTAAAAGAAGCGATACGACAAAACCCATGGGGTGCGGTTATACCTCCGTGTCCTCAACAATCGCAAGTTACGTGGAGACTCGGTAAACTTGCTTGTGTTGCGGAGTATGAAATCATCGGTTCAGGCGGAATGACACTTTTGTGGCCATGTCAACCGGAATCTCGTTGTTGGGAACGTTTTACCACGTGTTATACAATTAATCCAACGAATGGAAATCTTGTTTATCATATAACATATATAGGCAACTCTTTTGCTGCGATTCCTTGTGATCAAACACAAACACCAAGTGATTTACCTTTTAGCGTAATCCTACGTCAAGATTGTCACGACATTTGTAATTGATGATACTGTAAACAAATGCTTTTCATTCCCCTGCTCCATAAAAGTGGGGGAATTTATTCACTAATCTAAAATGTATCATGAAAACTTTATCTGTATCCCTAATAATATTCTTTTGCTCATTGTTCTCTTCTGCTTCACAGGATCTTAAGATGACAATACTCTACGATTATAGAACCAGTTCGCCCCTTAAGCATATTGTAACTAATGGGGAAAATGTATTCTTAATCGTAGGTGTCGGTACTGTGATGCGTTCTTCAGACAATGGGGAGAGTTGGGAACACTTATTGCAATTTGGCGGATTTTTTACAGACAATGTCATTTTCTTTGACAGTAAGAATTGTGCGATTGTAGGGCAAAAAATATCAACGCAGACCTTTGCGGCATTCTATAGTAATGATAAGGGAATAACTTGGACAGAAGCGCAATATAATGGATCAATAGTAGGGAGTTCTAGTTCAGATTTAAGTTCTCTTGAACTGATATACACACCTTCAGGCGAATGTATTGTTGGCACAGGTTCCGGTAGTATCATTAGTTCTGATGATTATGGTAAGTCGTGGAAGAAGATAGCAGCATTTGACGGTGCATATCGTCTGTCAAATACGCTTATTCGTCAAAACTCCAGTACGTTACATTCGTTTCGTGAAACCGAATATAATAGAAGTATTGACAATGGTAAAACATGGAATAATATGACCAAAATTCCGGCGGAAGGAAATATTGTGGCAGCTTTTACTAATAACAACGTTATTTCCGTTGCGGTTAATTATCCTAAAGAACAAAAGATTACCTTTCTTGAATCCTCGGATAATGGTGAAACATGGGCTGTAAAATCAGTAGTGACAACATTAGAAAATGTTGCAGATGTATCTTTTCTTGATTCACAGACAATCGCGGCTTTTCGTTCAAATACTAAGTCCGGATTTTATCTTACAACGGATAATGGTAAAACATGGGCTTCATATTTAGATATACAATCGCCCGTTCAGCTCTATGATGTACATCTAATGAATAATAATCGAGTTATCGCTATTGGAGACAGAAAATCAATGTTTTCGGTGAACACATTAGATAAAACATTTCAAACAAAATCTTTAATAAAAATACAATCTTCGAATTCTACTATCGCTGTACTTAGGAAGATGCCTGACAGCTCAATAGTATTTTGTGATCTGGGGAACAGTTCTCCTGTAACCTCAACAGATTTTGGTTCTACATGGTCACAAAATGAAGAAATAGTCGGAGGTGCAATTCTTACTGATATATATTTTAGAACAAATAAAAATGGCCATGCCATAATGTCACAACAAGAAGGGTTATTCTTTGAGACAAATAATTCCGGTAAAACTTGGGAATTTGTTAATACGAAAAATGGTAAATCGTACAACGCACCAACAATCAAAGGACCCAGCTTTAGTTTTATAGATGAAAAAAAGGGAATAGTAGTTGTTAAAGACGAGAATAATTCAACGGGTATATTGTCGACGAAGGATGGCGGCGAAACATGGCAAGAAAACTTAGATACTAATTACAGTTTTTATTTTGCGAAACTCCACCGGCATGGTAGTGCTGATATTGTATATGCGGTTTCAACAGTTAATGAAAATAAAACATCTTTTACTCACGAAATACTGGTTTCTGGTGATTTCGGAAAAACTTGGAAAAGAAATCCGATTGTCGAGAATCTGGCAATAGAAGATTTTCATGTTTTCGATGATAAGAACATTCTTGTTATTGGTAGAAGTGGTAAAAAAGATTCTTCTAATCATCGTCGTTTTTTTCGCACAACAGATGGGGGCATCAGTTGGTTACATACGTTAAAAGATACTGTGACATCATTTCCACGGACACTAGCGGTTGAGCAGAATGTTTGTGTTGTCGGGTTTAATGAGTATGATAGTGTTCTCATCAGTACTGATTATGGAGTTACATGGAAAACTCACAATATAAGACCATTACAGAAAATAGATCAAATAAAATATTCACTAATTAATTCGTTTATATATAAAAATGTGTACTATACGGCCGGGTATGTTAATACTACCTTTACCCCTCAGCCGATAAAATCACCATTTGTTGCAAAAATACCTTTACCATCAAACCTTACAAACGTTAAAGAAGTTGAGAATGGTGACCCCATTGCTCATGTGTGGATTTTTGGTATTACTCCTAACCCTGTTACAAAAACAGCTTTTATTTCTTTGTTTTCCGATGATATAACTAAAAAAACGTTAAAAATAGGTTTATATACTACCCAGGGAATACAAGTAAGAGATTTAACTGAGTTAACGCAAATATCGCCAACTGGACATGGGACACTAACCTTTGATGTCGAAGGTTTAAATTCAGGAATGTATTTTCTCAAAATTTCAGGAAACGGATATACACAAACAAAACTTTTAGCGGTGTTAAACTAATAGGTTTAAGGGAAAAAAGATGAAATGTTTTACTTCTATAAAGTGACGTTTACCTTATAATTTGAGAGTTATTTGGGCTTCCTTACCTTATAACCGACGGCAAAAATACCTTTATCATCAAATCTTATGAGTGTCGTTAATGATGAATGCAACACATTGCTTTCCTCATGTTTGATTTTTGACAGTATTCCTAAACCTGTAATGCGATGAACGGGAATTTAACTTTTCGTGATGCGTCGATAAAACATTCTTTAAATGTTGGACTGTCAGTATACAAGTTGGGCAAATAAGAGTTTAAAAAGATAAGACACAATAACACCGACTGCTCGTGGTTACTTAAACTTCGAGGCAAATTGCATAAGTCCGGGATGTATTTTTATGAATCATAGAGAAAAAATCGTTAAAGTACTTATGGGGCGTTCTAAAAATTGATAATTTTGAGAAAGAAAACCAAGTATAATTGTGTTAACGTTGATATTCTTTAAAAAAGAAACAGGTATAGTATACATACACATACTTGCGTATTCA